>CAMVHE010000056.1 GCA_947167215.1 uncultured Clostridia bacterium | reverse complement strand
ATTCCTCCCACGACCTATAGAGGTCGGGGTCTCCTTGCTTACGATTGATGAAGAAGACGATTGAAGAGCTGCTGGGAACTCCCTACTGGATCATCGATATTCTGCCGTTTCAGGTGCCGGCGGACAGCCAGGGGCAATACTTTGCGGTGGCAGACTATTTCCTGCAGGAGGAGCAGCTTGCAGCGGTGAAGCAGAAGCATATCCATCTGATACTGAAACTGAACTGCTACAGGGATATCACCATCGATGACGAGGCAGAAATCAACCCGTCCCCCAAACGGGTTGCCGGGGAGATGCAGAAGCGATATCTCTATATCCGGACGGGGGACTCCATGATCCTTTCCGAACCGGACGATACCCATATGACGGTATTCAATCCGGACGCGCAGCTGCTGGAGCTGATCCGGACCCTCGCATCCGGCGAAGGGCTTTATGTCTGGCAGCCTGCCGTGTGAAGAGGCAGGAGGAAGGACGGAGGATCAAAGCAGAAGTGCAGGGGAAGGATAAGCATATGAGGGAATACCGTACGGTAATCAATGGGATTCCGGTGACCGCATTTTACAGCCGCAGGGCAGTGGAGGAGCTGTTTCTGCCGCTCCTTTGCCGGCTGACGCTGCTTCAGCAGGAGAAAGGAAGGCGGATTCTGGTCATGCTGGCTGCCCCGCCGGGCTGCGGGAAAACGACGCTCTGCTCCTTTTTCGAAAAGCTGTCCTTGGAAAATGAAAACCTGACGCCGCTCCAGGCGATAGGCATGGATGGTTTTCACAGAAGGCAGGAGTACCTGCAGAGCCATTCGGTGGAAAGGGACGGAAAGCAGGTCCGGATGGTGGAGATCAAGGGAGCGCCCGTGACCTTTGACCTTCCGAAGCTTACCGAATATGTAAAGCGGGTGGCAGCCGGTGAAAACTTCGGATGGCCGCAGTATGACCGGATGCTTCACAACCCGGTGGAGAATGCGCTTCCGGTGAAGGAACGGATTGTCCTGCTGGAAGGAAACTACCTGCTGCTGGAAGAAGCGGGATGGAGGGATCTGGCCGGATATGCAGATTATACGATCTCCGTTTCGGCAGAGGAATCCCTGCTGCGCTCCCGCCTGATCGAAAGGAAAATCTGCACCGGCGCGGATGCAGAGAAGGCAGAGCGCTTCGTTGACTTCAGCGATATGTCGAATGTGCACTTATGCCTGCAAAAAACAGGAAAAGCGGATCTTTCCCTGCGGATCGACGCCGCAGGCGATTATCATCTGGAAGGATAGGAAAATCTTATGTTCAATCATCACGATATCTCCCGGGATGCCTTCATGCTTCATGGCCTGCTGGCCCAGCATGGCTATGACTGGTGGTGGCATTCGTTTACGGCCCAGGATGCGGAAACCGGAGAGGATAAGGCTTTTTTCATTGAGTTCTTTGTCTGCAATCCTGCCCTGGCCGAAGATGCGCCCGTCCTGGGCCAGCTGAGCACAAACCGGGAAGCCGGAAAACGCCCCTCTTACCTGATGGTAAAGGCGGGCACCTGGGGAGAAAATGCCTGCCAGCTGCACCGTTTTTTCTCCCTGAAGGAAGTTGCAATGCATGCAGATGCGCCGTACCGCGTGGAAGCGGCGGACTGCCTTGCCTGTGAAACGCAGCTGAAGGGAAGCGTAACCATCCTTCCGGAGGAAGCGGAAGCACATCCCGAATGGATGTGCGATGCGGGGGAAATGCGGTGGGACCTGACCGTGGACAAACAGATCGCCTTCAATGTGGGCTACGGCGCCAGCAAACCGCTGCGGGACGCGGAGGCTTTTGCCATGTACTGGCATGCGGAGGGAATGAAAAGCGCCTACAGCGGGACCGTGAACTTCAACGGAAGGACCTACCGGGTGAAGCCGGAATCCTGCTACGGCTATGCGGACAAGAACTGGGGAAGGGATTTTACCACGCCCTGGGTCTGGCTGTCTTCCAACTGCCTGTTCAGCAAAACAACTGGAAAGCAGCTCAAAAACAGCGTATTTGATATCGGAGGCGGCAGGCCCAAAATCTATTTTGTCCCCCTGGACCGTCGGCTGCTGGGCGTTTTCTGGTATGAAGGAAAGGAATATGACTTCAATTTTTCCAAGCTGCACCTGATGGTGAAAACATCTTTCCGCTTTGAAGAAAAGGAAGAGGAAGTGGTCTGGCATGTGCGGCAGGAAAACATCCATGCCGTCATGGAGACGGAAGTGTACTGCCGTAAAAAGGACATGCTGCTGATCCATTATGAAGCGCCGGACGGCAGCCGGCGGCATAACCGACTGTGGAACGGAGGCAATGGCTGGGGCACGGTTAAGCTTTACGAAAAGCAGGGCGGTCAGCTGGTACTGGTGGATGAGGTGGAAGCGACCCACATTGGCTGTGAATATGGGGAATACGACCAAGAAGGCGCCTATCAGGACGGACAGTAGGGAACGCACTCAGGAGAGAATAACAAAAAAACCCGGTTTTCCAGTACATGGAAGACCGGGTTTGCATGTTAAGGGACAGACAGGGAAAGGAAAACGGCTTTTCCTGCCTATTGGATTGCTGCGGGCGCCTTGTCGGTTTCGCTTTTCCGGATCCAGCCGGTAGCTCCGCGGAGGCTGACGATGAGCCAGTCCCCTTCTTCTTTCAGAATCGGCAGGCGGGTATCTTTTGCCAGCAGCGCTACCTTGGGGGATTCCTCCGAATTCCAGGCGTATACCGGCGTATTTCTCTCTGTCCGGTACCAGGCGGGATCGATGATAATATATTCCGAGTTCACCCAGCCTGACACCTCTGCATCCACGTCATCGGAAAGCAGGCAGTCCACGAATCCGCCGCTTTCATTCATCGTGGCGAAAAGGGTCCCGTATGGCACGGTTTGCACTGCTTTGGAGGAAGTACTGGGATTCTGCCGAATGGTAAGCGATTCACAGAGTACGACGGCCTGAAGGCCGAACTGGCCGTAGCCGTAAGGAGGAATGATTTCTGCACGGACTGTCCCGATGTTTCCCAGAACAAGAAGGAAAACCGCCAGAAAGGCAAAATACATCATCTTTTTCATAGAGAACACCTCTCTAACACAAGGATAAAATGGGGATAAAGGGAAAACTGCCTGCCGCGGGAAATGTCCTTGCTCTCCGGGACAAGCCTTATCCGGGGAGGCTGCTGCAGGGCTCTGCCGGCAGGGGACAGGAATACTATAGCACGAAACGGAGGCTTTGGAAAGGGAAAGATCCGGCAGCCGGTGCGATCCGTTTCCGAAGGCTTCCCGTAGGGAGCGATCCTGCCGGGAAAGAGCCAGATAGATCAAAGGCAGTGTCTGGAGGAAACAGGAAACGTTCTTGACGATTTTTTTCGATTATCTTATCATAAGGATATTGCGTCCAGGCGGAAAGCCTTTGGAAGAATACCGGAAAGGAGCGGATCAGCCATGCGTCTTTTTGCTGCTTTGGAGCCGTCGGCTTCCTTTCGAAGCGCCCTGTCGGAACTGCAGGAACGCCTGCGCACCGCAGGAGTGGAAGGAAGATATCTGGATGCTGCAAATCTTCACCTGACCCTGGCGTTTATCGGGGAATGGGGGGAGAATGTGACAGCGGTCCTGCCGGCAGTGATAAAACCTTTTTCCATCACCCTGGCAGATGTGGGAATCTTTGAGCGGGCAAAGGTGCTGTGGGCCGGGGTGGAGCCGTCCGCAGAGCTGAATGCCCTGGCGGCAAGGGTCCGGGAGCATCTGCAGGAAGCCGGCATTCCTTTTGATCCGCAGGCTTTTTTCCCGCATATCACCCTGATCCGGAAGCCGGTTCTTCCGGACGGGACAGTGCTTTCGGAAATCAGACCGCGGCGTGCAGTGATGACGGTGCGGGAAGTCTGCCTCTATCAGTCTGTTCATGAGGAGAAGGGAATGAAATATACCGTCATCGGGAAAACATCACCGGATGCAGGAGAACAGAACATAAAAGACAGAAGCATCGCGCGCTGAAAAGCAGCTGGCGGTGCTGCCTGCGGGGTTCCCGGATCAGGGAAAAGCCCCGAAGGGTGCAGACAAGGGAAGAACCCCACTGAACTGCCTTCCTGCGGAAGGAAAACGGAAACACATAGGAACAAGGAACAAATCTATCATGAAAACGACACTGGAAGGAAACTGCCTGACCCTCTTTCTGGAAGGACGCATGGATTCCAACAATGCGCCAGCATTCGAGCGGGAAATCCTGGAGGCCGTGCAGAAAGCTCCGAAAGCGGAGGTGCTGCTGGATGCCGACAGACTGGAGTATATCTCTTCAGCAGGACTGCGGGCGCTGATGAAGCTGCGCAGACTGGCCGGGAAGAAAATAACGGTGGCAAACGTGTCCCCGGAAGTCTATGACATTTTCGAGGTGACGGGTTTTACCGAACTGCTGGAAGTCCGGAAACGGCTGCGGGAAATCTCGGTGGAAGGCTGTGAAGTGGTGGGAGAGGGAGCGACATCCGTTGTTTACCGTCTGGATCCGGATACCATTGTCAAGGTGTTCCGTCCGGGCGTTCGTTATGATATGATTCAGGAGGAGAGCAGGAAAGCAAGGAATGCCTTTGTTGCCGGTGTGCCCACGGCGATTGCATTCGATCTGGTCCGGGTGGGGGATTCCTTCGGAACCGTGTATGAGATGCTGAACGCCAGGGAACTGATCCGGGTCATGGTGGAAGACAAAGCGCATCTTGCGGATCATGTACGCCGGTTTGCAGCAGAGCTGCGGGAAATGCACAGGATAGAAGTCAGCCCTAAGGAGTTCACGCCCGTGAAGGCGGCAACCATCGGCGCCATGTCCTACCTGGAGGGAACCGTGACAACCCCGGAGGAAACGGCGGTACTCCGGAAGATCTTCGAAAGCGTTCCGGACAGGAACACGTTCGTCCATGGAGACTGCCATCCGTGAAATGTCATGGTCCAGAACGGGGAACTGATGCTCATTGACCTGTCGAACGGAGGATGCGGGCATCCGGTCTTTGATCTGATGAGCATGTATCTTACCTATCGCGTAAATTCCCTGGATCCGCAGAAGCGCCAAAGCAGCATCATGCTGAAGGATTTTACCGACGAAGAGATCACTGAAATATGGAATGTATTTCTTCGCTCCTATCTGGAAACGGAGGACGAGGCTCTATTATCCAGGGCGGAAAGACAGATTGACGGGCTGGCATGCACCCGGGTCCTGCTGGCTGCAGCTTTCATTCCGGGAATGCTCTCGGATCAGGCAATCCAGTATTTCAAGCAGAAGGCCATGCGCTATTACAAAGCAGGGCTCGAGGAAATCTGCTTCGGGTGACGAACTGCAGGCGGGAAAACTGCCAGGCAGGGAGCACTGCTTCTGCAGAAAGGAAAGAGGGTCGCACTTTGCGTGCGTCCCTCTTTTGTAATTCTCCGGTTTTCCCGGCATCAAGAAGCTTCAGACTTTTACCGGAGATGCGGCGCCGTAGGATGTTCAATTTTTTGCGGCCGAAAAGCCTTGGACAACGGTGAAGACGGACAGGCATAATATCCCGATCAGGATGAGGGCACTGGAGAGGGAGGTAAAAGGGATCATGCCGGCGTCTCCGCCGGGAGTCGTGACCATGATCAGGGTATTCTGAAGGGTAAGGACGGAAACCAGCGCGTCAATGAAATTAATGGCCCGCAGCAGCTTTACAAGGCTGTCTGCAGACTTTTTCCTCCGCTTCAGATTGATGGAGGACATGGTAATCTTATAGGTGGTGTATGCGGCCATGGCAATGGCGGGAATCAGCGTCAGATGGACCGGCTTCTGCAGTTTTACCATCATGGTGACCGGCACAATCAGGCTGATGTTCAGGAAAAGGAGCAGCAGGGAGGAAAGACGGTAGACGAGGCTTCTCCGGGGATTCGGGTTTTCAAGCCTGGCAAGGCTTCTCTCTGCGAGGATGATAAATCCGCGCAGCAATACGAGGATCAGGTAATAGAGGCAGATCGCCCCGTTCCACAGGGAGGAATGATAGACGCCGAGGAAGCCGTTGTATAATGCGAAGACCGTCGTGATGAAGAGGGACCCCATGGCGGAGAGAATCGTCTTGAAATCGAAGTCGGCCTTCCAGCGCTTGAGTAATTCATGAATGTTTATCATTTTCTTAGTTCTCCTACGGAAAGGGGATGGCCTGCAGGGAAGGGCCTTCCGCGGTGCGAAAGGTCTGTCCCTCGGGTGGTCGGTCCCGGAAGCTTGGAAAGAAGCGTGAACCGGAAAAAACGGCTGCACGGGGCAAAGCCCAAAGGATGGACTCGATTATACCATGACAGAATGCGGATGGAAAGAAAAAGAACGCACTTTTTCTATACAGAAAAGGGAATACAGAAGCGCATCGACCGCATGCCGGGAGCAGAATGCCGGAAAGAAGCGGTTTTACCCGCTTGAAGCAGCAGAGAGCCTCTGCTATAATAACGGAAAAAGCAGCAGATTTTCCCCGTCATACGAAGACGCCGGAAAGGCCGACAGTATGGCGGGTATTTGTTTAACAAATAGTTAGTTAAAACTAACTCTAGGAGGAAATATGTATATTCGGGAGTATGGCAGCAGGGAAAAGCCGACAATCCTTCTTCTTGCACCCATGATGGTTACGGGAGAAGACCTGTATCATTGGATGAAGCCCTATCTGCGCGGGGAATACCATATCCTGGCACCGGATCAGGGAGGCCATGGAAAGGCAGGAAACTATGCCGGTGCAGAAGCAGAATACCGGGAACTCCGGTCTTTTCTGATGGAGACCGGCTGCAGGGATATTGCACTGGTATTCGGTGCTTCCCTGGGGGTGGCTGTCGGGTACCGGCTTTTCCTGGATCCGGCGTTTACGGTCCGGCACGCATGGTTTGACGGGGTTGTCCTGTCCGGAAATGCCGGGTTTACAGAATGGTTCATGAAGAGGCTTTTCCGGAGCAGAAAGAAGAAGCTGGCAAAAACCCGTGTGGAGGCTTCCCCATCCCTGGTAAAGATGTATGGTTATGACTTTGCGAAGATCATGACAGAAAACTTCAAGCGGATAACCGTTGAAGACATTGATGCCATATGCCATGCCTGCTGCCATTACGAGCTGCGGAAGCTGACGGAGGAAGAACAGGGAAAACTGCATCTGGATTTCGGGGAGAAGGACTTTGACTGGAAATACTCCCGGAAGACCATTCCGGTCTACATGCCGAAGGCAGAGGTCACCATTCGTCCCGGATTTGCCCACTGCGGGTATATGGCGGCAGAGCCGCGGGCGTATGTGGAACAGATGGAAGCATTTCTGGCAGGGCGGTAAGCTGCCGAAAAAAACGGGTGCAGCTTTTCAGAAGGAAAAAGCTGCACCCGGTCTGCGGCGGCAGCAGGGACTGCCGCCGGAGAGAAGCAAAGCCGAAAGGGGTTTTGAGATCCGAAAACGGCGTATTCCGCGGCATTCCCTTTCTCCAGAAAATGCCGGGGAGCAGCAATCGGGACCGGTTCTCAGGAAGGCTGAAAGAGGGAGTGCAGCCAGGAAAGGGACAGGGTCTGCTCCGGCTGAAAATGCTCCGAGGACAGGTACTGATAGATGGCATGCTGCAGGGCCCTGGCCTCGGGATACTGCTGCAGCTGGTGCAGGCCCAGAGAGGATACCAGCAGGCGTCCGTTTCCGCAGCGGCATTCAAACAGCATGGCCATGGGCCGGAGGAAGGCATAGGAATCCATCTCCGTGATGATGCAGCGGATGCGCTCCGGCAGGATCATGGCCCGCTGGCCGGCCATGGGCCACCACTGCCAGGTTGCCCAGGCTCTTGTCGGGAAATGCGCAAACAGCGGATGCCGGTCATCGATGAGCAGCCCCATGCCGCCTTCCTGCTGCGGGAAGGTGCAGACAGACCAGAAGTCGGGACTGAACTGGGCGTTGAGGGAATGGGGAAGGGCTTCCTCTGTGCTGTCCGGGGCAAGATAGACGGTGCCGCCCCGTTGAAGCACCTGCTCTGCCCGGGAATCCAGCACGCGGCATTCGTATACCGGCTCCGGGCAGACCGGCTGTACTTCCGGATACACCCAGAGGGGATATGTATTGCGGAAGCCGCAGAAGGAGACCGTCAGCGTCAGGGAAACGGCATCCGGAATACCGGAAAGCACGGCCTGCAGGGTGCCGCAGTCGGACAGGCCCCCTGCCTTCGCGGTGGTTTCCTGCAGTTTTCCCTGCCGGCACCAGCCCTGTCCCTGCAGCTCCCAGGAAAGGCTGCCGGATAGATCTGCTTTGCCGTAATTGGCAATGCGGACCCGGGCGGCGAGGGTTTCCCCTGCGGTGAAGGTGAACTTTTCAAGGAGCACAAGGGGCAGCACGTCCCGGAAAAAAGCCGAAAATCGTTCCGGTCTGGCAAAAGCACCGGGCTTTGGCTCCAGATGGGCGTTCATCATGCCCACCAGTGCGGTGCCCTGCCCGGGAAAATCCTGCAGCCCCAGCAGCGATATGCCGCTGTATCCCTCCGTGCGCAGGGCAGCTTCCACTTCTGCCCGGTAGCACAGAAGGCTGCTTTCTCCGGTGGCTTCCATCATGCGTTTCCAGTCTTCCTGAAGCCCCTTTTCCCGCACCTTTGCCTGCAGGTGCAGCAGGTTCTGCGGGCAGGTGATCCCACGGTACGCGGCAGGTTCCCCGGGATCCGGCAGCACCTCGTATTGTCCTACCTCAAAGGAGAAGACGGGCTGGCAGGTCTCCCTGCGGATGGCCTCCATGGTTCGGCTGTAATCCCGGCAGCTGTTGGGTGGCTCGCGGTTCAGCCATCCGGTCATGCCGTCGCAGGTTGCGCGCATGTCCATGTCCCGGAACCGCATGGCCGTATAAAAGTCGCTGCCGGGGTCCGTGCCGGCTTCCCCGTAATGGACATTGGAACCGTTTGCATAGAGCCGGGTGGGATCCAGTTTTCTGGCGGTGCGCAGCAGTTCGTCCATGAAGGCGTGTCCTGCCGGGTCGGCATGCAGTTCATTGCCCATGGTGAGCAGAACAAAGGAAGGGTGGTTTGCCAGCTGCCGCAGGATTTCCAGCAGCTCGGTTGTATAATACGCCTGCGATTCCGCGGACGCAAAGGCATGATTTGGATCCCAGTGGGATAATTCCGGCTGCATCAGCATGCCCATTTCATCGGCTGCGGTAAAGGCGGCCTCCGGCGGGCAGTGGCTGTGGAAACGCAGGCAGTTGACGCCGTAAGCCCGGTATTTTTTCAGAATATCCTTCCATTCACAGACGCCCATGGGACAGTATCCGGTTTCCGGGAATACCGCGCAGTTGGCTTCACTGCGGAGAAAAATACGCCGCCCGTTCAGGCAGAAATGCCCGTCCCGGACAGAAAAGTCCCGGATGCCGAACTGTACGGTGCGGGGATCTAGGCCAGCCGCGGATACGGTGAGACGGTGGAGAATGCCGTCTTCCAGATCCCAGAGCAGGGCTGTTTTTTTCTGCTTCAGGCGGAAAGAAAATTCCTGCTTCCCGGGGAGTATTTCTACAGGAAAGGAAGCCTCTTCCGCAAGCACATCACCGGCAAAGTGCAGCGTTCCGCTCCATGGGCGGGATGCGTCCAGCGAAACGGCAATCTGTAATTCCTGGTCCCGGGGATAGACCCGGAGGTCGGAAAAAAAGACGGGCTGCTCTGTCCGCAGCCGGATAAAGCCCAGAAGACCGTTCCAGTTGGTCTGGGTTTCATCTGAGGCTGCCGATGCATATACGATGGCATCCCGGGGCCAGCCGGGATAGCTGTTGTCGGAAAGAAACGTGAATTCATCGTGCCCGGTCACCAGCCCCGTCACTTCAAAGCAGTATGGTGTGGAAAGGCTGGCAGGGCGGCAGAAAGCAGCATCCCTGCCATTTACCTGCAGGTGCAGCTGGCGGGCCCGTTCCACGTCCACAAAAATGCGTGCATCTCCGGGTACTTCCCAGTCAAGGGTGCGGGAGATTCTTGCCATCCCCTCAAAGGTGTGCTTCCGGGTGAGCCGGGTCACGATGGGGTCCCCCGGCTGCCAGTAGCCGATGCGCCGGACATTCTCCATCATCCATTGATGGCTGGGGTCATCCGGAAAGCCGATGCCGTTTTCGTCGAGCGTTCCCGGAAGCTGCATTTCGGTGCAAAGGCCGGGAATCTCACAGCGCCAGGTTCCGGAAAGATCAAGATATTCCATTTATTTCACCTTCTTAATTCATACGGTGCAGGAAGGGTGCAATGCCGGGGTATTCTCCGGATATGGAAACCGTGGATAGGAACAGGAAAAGTTTTCTCCTGCTCCGTTTTTTTCTGAATGCCGGAAAATGAAGGAACAGCAAAAAACAAAGGATACAGTAAGCCGTTTTCCGGCAGTTTACCAGTGAATGCGGAAAGATGCAAGTGCTTTTCCCGCGGGTTCGCTTTTCCGGGAAGGCTTTCTGCCTTTCCCTGCAGGACCGTCTGTCCTGTCTAAGCTGATGAAGAATGGTGCCAGGGCGTCGGAGTATGAAAATGCCATTCAGTGGCTGGTGACTGCGCATCTGATATACCAGGTTTACCGAGCCGAACAGATTCGGAAGCCGATGGAAAACTACAAGGATATCGATGATTTCAAAGTCTACCTTGCGGATATGGGCATGCTCTGTGCACAGAAGGACGTTCGACCCAATCACATCTTTTTTATGGAACAGGAGGAGTTGGAAGACTTTAAAGGAGGTTTGACGGAGAATTATGTATTTTGCCAGTTAATGGCAAATGGCTTCCGGCCGTTTTTCTGGAGAAATGACCGTGGGACAAAGGAAGTCGACTTTATCATCAACCGGAAAGGTAGTCTGATTCCGGTTGAGGTCAGGAACTCAGAGAATACGGTTTCCGAAAGCCTTAAGGAATACGTGAAGCTGTATAAGCCGGATTTTTCCATTCGGATATCGGGAAAAAACTTTGGAATGGAAGGAGGAATCCGTTCCATTCCGCTTTATGCAGCTTTTTGCCTGAACGCAGATATGGGATCCCCTTTTCCCTGCAGGGATGACATTTCAATTCGCTTTTACAGGTATAGTCCTGACGGAAAATGCTGAGCGCAGAAATATCCCGGGGAAAAGGGATGAGAAAGAAGGCGCCTTTACAAAGCGCCCGGCTATATCTTTTACTTCCGGGAGAACCTGGGGCAGCGAAGACATTTTTCGGAGATAGACGGTGCAGCAGGAGCGTGGTGCTGACTTGCAAAACACGGTGTTGGCAGGGACTCCGTTTTCCATTATACTATTCCCTGAACCCCAAAGGCACGACAGGATGCAGAACGTCCTGTTTTGCGTGCGCCGGGGGAAAACCATTCCGGAATGCATCTGCCGGAAAGAAACAGGAAGAACCCGGGGCGCAGGAGTGATATGATGGAAAAAGGCCATGGGAGTGCCGTGCGGTGAATATGAAAAAAAATTATGTAAATGCCCAGTGGCAGGGCGGATCGGATCCTGTTACCAGGGATGGGGCGAATGAAATCGCCGGATTCTACCTGGAGGGACAGGAATATGCAGAGATGCCGGTTTCCTCCGATGAAACCGAAGCCGCCGTGAAGAAAAACGGGATCATCGGTTTTGATATCCTCTGCCGGCAGATGCATGCGGCTTACCGGAAGCTGCAGGAAGAGGAGCCGGATACAATCCTTACCCTGGGAGGCGGCTGTGATGCGGATGTCCCGGCCGTGGTATACCTCCTTGAAAAGTACCAGGGCGACCTCGGCATCCTGTGGCTGGATGCCCACGGGGACCTGAATACCCCCCGAAGAGTCTGCATCTTCCCTGTTCTATGGAATGCCTCTGCGGGCCCTGATGGAGGAGAGGTGCTTCGGACTGCTCGAGAACCCGTTTCCCCTGAAGCCGTCCCGGGCCGTCCATATCGGCGGCAGGGATCTGGAGAAAGCGGAGGAGCGCTTTCTCCGGGAATCCGGAATGACCGCCTGTTCCGTGCAGGAAATCCGTTCCGGCAGGACAACGGCGGAACGGATCGCGGGAAGCCGGTCATCCGGGCCGCTCTATGTCCATCTTGATCTGGATGTCCTGGATCCGGCAGATTTCCCGGATACGCCCCTTCCCGTGGAAGACGGCCTGCGTTTTACGGAAGTCTACGATATTCTTCAGGCTGCGGCTGCCACAGGCAGGCTCGTCGGGGCGGGCATCTATGAATATGCCCCTTCCGGAAGGAAAAACGCTTTTCTCGAGAAGCTGATCCGGTTTGGCCTGGCTTTCTGAAATTCCTCCCGGGAAGAGGAACAGAAGGCCGGGAAGCATGCTTTACAGACAGCAAAGGCAGGAGATTGGAACGATGAAAGTGATTTGCGTGGAGGATGAGCTTCCGGTTCTTCAGGAACTGGTGGCCATGTGCCTTGAACTGGAAGCGGTTGAAACGGCCGTGGGCTTTGGGAGCGCGGAAGAGGCCCTGTCCTATCTGAAAAAGGAGGACGCGGATGCGGCGCTGCTGGATATCCACCTGCCCGGAATGGACGGGCTGAAAATGGCCGAGGTTCTCCGGGCAAAACGGCCGCAGATGAAGGTCATCTTTGTGACGGGAGATGCGGGACATGCGCTCGAGGCCTTCGCGGTGCATGCCTCCGGATACCTGCTCAAGCCCGTAAGGAGAGAAAAGCTGGCATCCGAAATCGCCTACGCTGCGGAGGGGATGGCCTGCAGAAGGCGCGGGACCCTGGAGGCCAGGACCTTCGGGAACTTTGACCTGCTCCTGGACGGCAGGCCGGTGCTGTTCCGCCAGGCAAAATGCAAGGAGCTGCTTGCCTATCTCATTGACCGGCAGGGGGCAAACGTGTCCCGGAGGGAAGCCTTTGCGGTCCTGTATGAGGACCGGATGTATGACCGGCCCATGCAGAAACAGTTTGATGTCATTATCCGCTCCATGCGCACGACGCTCACGGATTACGGGATCGGGGACATCTTCGAGCTGGGCGGTGCCGTGATGCGCATTATCCCTGAACGGATTTCCTGCGATGCCTGGCGGTTTTTCCGGGGAGACCCCCCTGCAGTGCATGCGTATTTCGGGGAATACATGAACAACTATTCCTGGGCGCGGCAGACCGAAAGCAACATGACGTGGAAAATGATGCACGAATAGAATTCCCTCTGACCGGAAAAGAAGCTCAGGAAGAGAAATAAAAGGAAAAGTACAAAAATGGAAGAATGAAAAAGAATACTGGACATTTATTGGACAGCATACAGGAAAATGATAACATGGCAGACTGGCGCTTCATTCTGCCGCGATTTCAGACAATTCATCTTTTTATTATAGGGAGGAAAAAAACATGACGATTCAGAAATCAAACAATGGCACCGAACTGACCCTGGCACTGGAAGGCCGTCTCGATACCGTTACCGCTCCGGAACTGGAAGCCGAACTGAAGGCATCCCTGGAGGAAGCAGAGAGCCTGGTACTGGATTTTGCCAAGCTGGAGTACATTTCATCTGCCGGACTGCGCGTCCTGCTGGCTGCGCATAAGAAGATGGCGTCCAAGGGCGGCATGAAAGTGACCCATGTCAACGAGATCGTGGCGGAAGTATTTGATGTCACCGGTTTTGCGGACATTCTGAATATCGCTTAAAGAGGTATTACGGTGAGAACAGATGTGATCAGGGTCTCCAATGACGGAACCCGAGTTGAGGAAGCCCTCGAACAGGTGGAAAAACTGGCAGCCTATAAGGGGCTGTCCCCGAAGGGTACGCTGCATCTCCGGCTTCTTACGGAGGAAATGATGGGCATGATGCACTCCATTACCGGCGAGCCGGAAGGAAAATTCTGGATCGAGGATGAAGACGGAGTCTATCAGCTGCACCTGCAGGTGAATACCCGGATGACCATGCACAAAAGGGATACGCTGCTGGCGGCATCCAGTTCCGGAAAGAATGAAGCCGCACGCGGCCTGATGGGCAGACTGCGGGAATTCTTTGATCAGGGAGTGGATGCGCCGATCTTCCCGCTTTACTATAATGAAATGCCGGACACGGCCACCGGCAATGTCATCAACTTTGAATGGTCCATGACGGCTTACCAGAAGAATCTGCGTCATTGGATGGTAAACGATGACAAGGCACGGGAGATGTGGGACGAGCTGGAGAAATCCGTGGTAACCCACGTGGCGGATGACGTAAAGGTTTCCATCCGCGGCGGCCGTGCGGAAATGATCATCTTCAAGAAAACCGCCTGAGTGTACGGCGCGGTCTTCCGCCGACAGAATTCGCGGGAGAAGGGAGCCGGTGTTCTGCTCCCGCAGGACCGGCATCTGCAGCCTGCCTGGGGGAAAGTGCTTTCCCGGAAGGCCGGCAGGAAAGGCTCCTGAGCCTGCGGATGCGCCGGCTTTGCGGTGCCCTTTCTTTCCGAACGGGACCGTACAGGGAACCGTGCACCGGGCAGACGCATGCAAGGAGAAAGATACATGTTTTCATTCAAGGGAATCGGCATCAAGGTTTTTGCGCTGATCATCGGCCTGGTGGCCATCGCGCTGGGCATCTACCTGACGTTCTTCCATTCCAGGGGGTATCTGAAGACCGAAGCGGTGATCCTGACCGTGGAGGAAATCCCCGGAACCGGAGACGACGGGACAGAATACCAGGCCTCCGTGGAATATACGGTGGACGGCGTGACCTATCAGAGCGAGCTGGACTCGGGAAGCCCCTCATATAAGGTGGGGAAGACCATTCCCGTCCTGTATAACCCGGAAGACCCGTCCATGGTGCACGGGGCAGGGTATGAGGGAGTGTATGCCATGGCCGTGGGCGCTGCCATCCTGGCGGTGCTTGCCGTCTCGGAAGTCCGCGGCAGGAAGGCGCTCGGTGCTGTAAAAGCCGCCCAGGAAGCCGGCGGTGCGATGACGTATCCGGAGACCGTCCCCGGTCCGGAAAGGAAGCTGTATTTCCTGACGGATGTCGGCACGCCCAAATACGGCCACCGCATTGAGGACGGGAGCCGAAGCATCCTCTACGAGGCGAAAATGACCCGGTTCTCCGTGATGACGCCCTACGGCTTTGACTTTGTGGACCACGAGCACGGAACCACGGTCCCCCATCTGGTGGGACACGAGGAGGAATCCGACTGGGGCGGCGGCCTGCTGTTGGATAACCATTATACGTTCACCATCGACGGGGAAGATATCTGGAAGCACCTGCGCAGGAACGGCATCACCGTGGAATCCAGCCTGAACCGGAGAGCACGGACGGAGTACCGCATCCTCCGGAACGGCACGGAGATCGCCATGGCTGAGACCAGCAGCACGAATGTCCATGAAGAGGATGAGGCACAGAAATCCAGGCTGGCCAGCATCGTGCCGGTGCAGGGTTTTTACCGGATTACCACCACGGAAACGGACCTGAGCCTGCTCTTTGTGACGCTCCTGGCTTTTGCCCGCAGCGGTGCCTCCGACGACCGGGGAGGAAACCTCAAGACAGTCCTGGGCACCCTCAAAAAACTGTAAGCACAGGAAATGCAGAAAGCAGGGGGAGAATCCGCACGAATGCCTGTATTCTCATTTCTGCTGTGATGGCAGCGTGGAATCCTGCAGTTCTCTGCGAAGCAGAAAGATACAGCGGAACGGAGTAGGAATGCTGCAGCCACCCGCAGCAGGGAAACCGAAAGGGAAAAGCTGACAGGAGCATTGACTGCAGCTGCAGGGATTGCGTGCGCTGTGCCAATGCGTTGGGAAAACAAGCAATTTCCCCGCATTCCGGAAGGAACGGCGCAGGTACGTTACCTTCCCGGAAAGCCCCGATATAGGATCCTGGTCCGGATGCCTTTCGGGGAACCGGACCCTTTGAGAAGCGGAACTGCCCGGCATCCAGGAGAAAGGGAAAGCTTTCCCGCACCCGGATGCCGACGCTGAAACAGGCAGAGGTGCCGGACGTATCTTCCGGCATGTTTTTTACAATCCCATCTGCGGGACCGGATACCTTCGGTTCTGCGGAAAAACAGGAAGAACGAGGAGCTTTTTCATGAAAAAGATACTGTCCTTGATACTGGCACTGGCGCTTGCATGCACCTGCCTGTTCACCACCCTTTCTGCTGCAGAGGAAGCATCTGCACCAATGCAGGAAGAGGCGCTCACGCCGGAAGAACAGGAACTGGCGGCCGCTGTGGAGTGGCTGCTGCAGGATGTCCCGGAGGAGGAAGCAGGCGTGGTCCTCACCTGGGATAAGGAGACGATTCTTTCCAAACTGGAAGGTTTTGACTATCCCCTTGAGTACAAGACGAAGGAAGAGATTGCGGAAGATCTGGCTGCGGTGACCGACCTGTTCGGGAGCATTGCCGCAGCAGCGGAAGAAGTGGAAAACGGGGAAGGCGGCGAGGCGCTGCTGAACCTCTTTGCGGCATTTTCCGGCGGGGAAGAAGGGGACAGCGGTATGCTGTCTGAAAATCTGGAAGGCCTTCTCGGGACCCTGCTGGGCGGCGCCTTTGCAGGAGACGACTGGGGAGCGGGAAACGATGAGGATTACGACGGCTATGAGATCGTCACCATCTTCAACGGCACCTTCTGGGAGAACGACAGCCTGTCCCTCGAGATCGTATGGCAGGACGGATACTATAAGGCAGTTGTCTCGGAGAACGGCGAGGAAAAATGGTTCTATCTCTGTGAAAACGGGGATTATGTCGATGAAGCCGCGGAAGCGGAGTTTTCCTGCCTGAACGGGATCGGAACCGGGGACGAGGAGACGACCGCCAGCCAGGAAGACCACGGAGAGACCACCTTTATCTATGACTGGCGCACCGATGAAATGATCTGGAAGCAGAAAGACGGCACAGAGACGGTTTTTGCCCATGTCACGGATCCGCTGGACCAGACGAAGTGGTTCGGGGATGGGAAGGAACTGACGCTGACCTGGCTGGGCGGCAGCGACTATGAAGCCGCGATCGAAGGGTCCATGGGAGAATTTACCTCCTGGGATTACCAGTGCGTGCTGGACGAAGCAGCGGATGTCCTGTCCGGCACCGGCAGCAGGACTTCCTACGGCGCTGAGGAATACAGTGATTCCCATGCGACCTTTGCCCTGCAGAACTCCCGCAGGCAGATGGTCTGGACCGATGAAAAGGAAGAAGCCGCCGCTGAAGGGCTTGTGCTGGACGCTGTGGCGACGGAGATCACTGCACCGATCTGGTATACGGAACCCTATACGGCATTCATCGAATTTGCGGACGGCTATTATGATATAGTGATCAGCAGGGAGGAAGAGATGCACGGCTATCTCTGCACCTGGGACTGGGAAACCGCCACGTTTACGGCCGTGGATCCTGCCGAAATCCCGTATGACTCCCTCCGCATCTATGTGGACCCGGAGATCCATACCGGTACCGGCACCTTCGTGCTGGAAGACGAAGATCATCTGATATGGCGGGATGATTCCGGCCTGACAGGGGACGGAATCGCGCTGGAGCGCATGTAAATCACCGATAATCCGCCGTTTTTCCCGGAAACGGGGAAAGCCGGCTGCAAGAATCCGAACCATGTTTTTCAGTCTGGAAAGTGGTTCGGATTCTTTTCACAATCCCCGCAGGAAGAGGGCTCCGGAAGCCGGCAGATGCCTCCCGGGAAAAGAGGGACCCGTACAGATATAGAGGGAGTAAGGAATGAAACGTTTTAAACATCTGGTCATCGGGGGAATCCAGAACAAGGTATTCAACCTGATCCTGGCGGCAGTGATACTGATGACTGCGGCAGGAATGGGGATATCCGTTTTCTATAATCAGGTGCTGTCACAGGTGGTGACGGAATCCGGTGAAAAACAGGAAAAAGCCATTACCGAGATCACCTCTTCCGTAATGGAGCAGGTGGTGGTACAGAGCCTGTCCAGGACCAACCGCACGGATGCGCAGATTGCCGATACGCTGTTCCGGACTTTCCGGGAGCGGGTAACCTTCCTGGGAGAATGCGCCGGAAAGCTTCTCGTGCATCCGGAAGCCTATGTGGCCAAGCCGTATGCGGCTCCTGACCCCGCGGATGACGGGACCTGGAAAGCCAAGGTGATCTATGCCGAGGGGGTACAGGAAGACGATCCTGCCCTGGTGGAAAAGCTGGGACTGCTTTCGAACCTCTCGGAGATGATGGTTACCATGTGCCCTGCCCTGGGGGCGGCCAATGCCTACATTGCCCTGCCGGAAGGCGCGCATCTTTCCGTCAGCGATACGTCTTCCAGCTGGTTCGAGGATGGAAATCTGCGCAGCTATGACCCGCGGACGCGCATCTGGTACCAGCAGGCCGTGGAAGCGGGGAAGCTGATCTTTACCGAAGGTGAGTGGGATGCCAACACGGGAGAGTACTGCGTGGAATGCGCCATGCCCGTGTACGGCCCCGACGGCACGCTGCAGGCGGTGGTGGGCATGGACTGCTACCTGAAGGAAATGCAGGATATGCTGCAGGAGACGACGCTCACCGGCGAATACCAGCTGATGGTCAACCAGAACGGACATGCGGTGTTCCTTCCCCTGGCGGAAGCATTTCCCATGGAGCCGGGGGATGCGCAGGGCGACCTGCGGGAAGCGAAGACGGAGCTGCTGGCACAGATCGTCCGGGAGACGCTGCAGGGCGGTGCAGCGGACGGCGTCCGGCAGGGACAGCTGGCAGACGGCGGGTATTACATTGCCAGCAACCGGATCCCCACCACCGGATGGGTACTCCTTACCGCATTCAGCCAGGAAACCGCGGACATTCCGACGCAGATGCTGCAGGAAAGCAATCTCCGCATCCAGGCGGAGGGCGTGGAGGCCTACCAGAGGGAATCCGGCAAGGTCCGGCTGCAGGCGATCTTCGTTTTCCTCGCGGTGATGGCAGTGACGATCGGCGGTGCCATTGTCCTGGGCAGGCGCATCGTCCGGCCGCTCAATACCATTACCGAACGCATTTCCAGCATGAAGGAAGGGAACCTGGAGTTCAGGATGGAGGATACCTACCGCACCGGGGACGAGGTGGAGGAGCTGGCGCAGTCCTTTGCCACCCTTTCCCACAAGACCATGGAATACGTGGAAACGGTCCGGCGGGTTACTACGGAAAAGGAGCGCATCGGGGCGGAGCTTTCCCTGGCGACCCAGATCCAGGCGTCCATGCTTCCGCATATTGTGCCGGCCTTCCCGGACCGGAAGGAGTTTGATATCTTTGGCAGCATGGA
This sequence comes from uncultured Clostridia bacterium, assembly GCA_947167215.1. Lineage (GTDB taxonomy): Bacteria > Bacillota > Clostridia > Christensenellales > Aristaeellaceae > Ventricola. The sequence goes on along the minus strand of CAMVHE010000056.1, from coordinate 2,978 downwards.
TCCGGCCAAGGAAGTAGGCGGCGACTTCTATGACTATTTCCTGATTGATGACGACCATCTGGGAATGGTGATTGCGGACGTCAGCGGAAAAGGCGTGCCCGCGGCACTGTTCATGATGGCCAGCAAGATCATCCTGCAGAGCATCGCCATGGGCGGCGCATCCCCGGCCGAAATCCTGGAGCGGACCAACAAGGCCATCTGCTCCAATAATGAGGCGGAGATGTTCGTCACCGTCTGGCTGGGCATCCTCGAAATCTCCACCGGCAGGCTGAAGGCCGCCAATGCCGGGCACGAATACCCGGTGGTTAAGCATCCGGACGGCCGCTATGAGCTGTATAAGGATAAGCACGGGTTTGTCATCGGCGGCATGGACGGCGTGAAGTACCGGGAATACGAAATCTTGCTTCAGCCCGGATCCAAGGTGTTTGTCTATACGGACGGCGTGCCGGAGGCGACGAACGCGGAGAAGGAGCTCTTCGGCACTGACCGGATGCTGGAGGCGCTGAATGCTGCGCCGGCGGATACGCCCCAGGAGGTGCTGAAGCTGGTGCGCAGCGCCGTGGACCGCTTTGTGCTGGATGCGGAGCAGTTTGACGACCTGACCATGCTGTGCCTGGATTACAAGCAGAGGGAGGGGGAATCCAGATGAAGGAGTGGAAAGGAACCGCAGCCGTGGAGAATATCCCTGCCGTGACTGCCTTTATCGATGAACAGCTCGAAGCGGCATCCTGCTCCATGAAGGCGCAGATGCAGATTGATGTGGCGGTGGATGAGGTAATGGCCAACATTGCCCAGTATGCCTACGGGGACGGGACGGGGGAAGCCGCCGTGCGCTTTGAGCTGGATGAGGCGGAGCGCATGGTAAGGATCACCTTTGCAGACCGGGGGATCCCCTTCAACCCCCTTGAAAGGCCGGAGCCGGACGTGAACCTGCCGGCAGAGGAGCGGCAGATCGGCGGGCTGGGCATCTTCCTGGTCCGCAAGACCATGGACGGCGTAGCCTACCGGTACGAGGACGGACAGAACCTGCTGACGCTGCAGAAGAAGATCTGAAAAAACGGAAAAACATCAGAGAAAGGGAGGAAACACCATGATCGGTACGAGTTCAACCATCGCAAGAGCGGAAATGACACGCTGTGCCCTCTGTGCGGACGCCCCCTGTGATGCCGCGTGCGGAAGGCTGAAACCGGCGGAACTGCTGCGCAGCATCTGGTTCTTGAATGAACAGACGGCAGCCGGGCGGCTGCCGGAAAGCAATCCCTGTCTTGCCTGTGATGCCCCCTGTGAGCGGGCCTGCGTCCGCCCCGGGGAAGTCCGCATCCGGGACCTGATCACCCGGCTGTACGAAGAAGTGCTTCCGGAGAAGGAAACCGCACTGCCGGAAGACGAGAGCCGTCTGCGCTGCGACCTGTGCGGCATCCCGCTGGAAAATCCCTTTCTGCTTTCTTCCTCGGTGGTGGCCAGCACCTACGACATGTGCGCCCGCGCCTTTGACGCAGGCTGGGCGGGAGCCAGCTTCAAGACCATCTGCACCCTGGACATCCATGAGGCATCCCCGCGTTTTTCCGCCATCCACGGCGGAGACGGGACCATTGTCGGTTTCAAGAATATCGAGCAGCTCTCCGACCACAGCGTGACGGAAAACATGGAAGTGTTCCGCCGGCTGAAGAAAAACTACCCGGGGAAATTCATCCTGGCCTCCATCATGGGGCAGAATGAACGGGAATGGGGCGAGCTTGCACACCTGTGCCAGGAGAACGGCGCCGACGCGGTGGAACTGAACTTTTCCTGCCCCAACATGGCGGAAGGCGGCATGGGCTCCGACATCGGGCAGGTGCCGGAGCTGGTGGAGCGGTATACCGCAGCCGCCAAAAAGGCCTGCCGCATCCCGGTGCTGGCGAAGCTGACGCCCAACGTGGCGAACATGAGTCCGGCTGCGGAAGCGGCCAGGCGGGGGAATGCAGACGGCATTGCAGCCATCAATACCATCAAGTCCGTGGTGGACGTCAACCCCCATACGTACGTTTCTGCCCCTTCGGTGCACGGGTACAGCGCCGTGGGCGGATACAGCGGCAATGCGGTGAAGCCGATTGCCCTCCGCTTCATTGCGGAACTGGCCAAGAACCCGAAGCTGCAGGGAATGCACCTGTCGGCCATGGGCGGGGTGGAGACCTGGAGGGATGCGCTGGAATTTGTGATCCTGGGAGGCGGCTCCATTCAGGTAACGACGGCGGTGATGCAGTACGGCTACCGGATCATCTCCGATCTGAAGGACGGCCTGAACCTGTACCTGGCGGAAACGGGGGCCAGGAATATCGGGGAGGTGATGGGGCAGGGGCTGGACAGCCTGAGCTTCACCACCGATGCGCTGGAGAGAGATACCATCCTCTACCCGAGATTCGACAGGGAGCGGTGCATCGGCTGCGGCCGCTGCATGCTTTCCTGCGCGGACGGCGGGCACCAGGCCATCCGGCTGGATGAAAACCGGCGTCCCAGGCTCAACGGGAAAAAATGCGTGGGCTGCCACCTGTGCGTGCTGGTGTGCCCGCAGCGGGCCATCCAGGCAGCCAGAAAGCGGGTGTAGTGTTTCCCGCTTTCCTGAGGCGGGAGATACAGTGTTTTCCGGCTCAGGTTTTGATCATCAACCGAAGAAGAGCTCTCAGATCCCTGATGTACAAGGAGTGAGAGCTCTTTGTCTGTTGTGCCCGGGACAGGTGCTTCATGAATCGGCAAGGAGCATCCTGTCCACGGGGGAATAAGCGCAGAACAGGGAAGCAGATCTGCAGGACAAAGCACAGGCGGACACGATTCTTCGTGAGACGTTTCGTTCCTGCAGCGTCCAGGGCTCTCATGTCCTCCGGCAGGTCTGAAATTGGTATTTCCGGTACCGCTGACAGAAACGGACTATAATAATTCCATATATTTCCCATTTTTGCATAAGATTTCACGCAAAATTCTAAACGGTCTTTTTATTCACT
>CAMVHE010000055.1 GCA_947167215.1 uncultured Clostridia bacterium | reverse complement strand
CAATTCCTCCCACGACCTATAGAGGTCGGGGTCTCCTTGCCTACGATTGATGAACTTCCCCTTTACACCTACTTAAAATCACAGAAGGGATTTGCCGGATTCCAGGAACACCAGTATAAAAAGTTGCTGGAAAAAATGTTTTCTGACAAGGATCCGGACTGGGCCAGCAAGCCGGATATCAAATGGAACTTTACAAAGTTTGTAATTGACCGGGAAGGCAATGTCGTCGCCCGCTTTGAGCCCACCGCCGATATGGCAGATGTCGAAGCGTGCGTCAAGTCCTTACTGTAATTCATCATCCGGGCACGGAAGGCGCTGGCTTTCCTGTGTCCGGACTTTTTTATCTGCCGGGGGCATCCTTCAGGGAAAGGAAGGATGCCCTTTTCTTTTTCCTTTTGCATTTTCTGCAGCATAAGCATCCGCTCTTTGATACGGTACATGCAGGATGCGCTTTTCCGGCCGTTTCCTTATCCGCCGAAGGCAATTTTTACAATCCTCATCCGGACAAGTCCATCGCAGAAACGGATCATCAGTCTGTGAAATGCGCCGACACTCCTGTAAATGTCCCGGTATCCGCGCATATAGCTTTTTGCCGTGACAGAAGCAAAATGATCGCTCCAGCCTGCAAGCTCCGATTCATCCTCCAGGGAGAAAAAGGCGCTCACGTCCGTGATTCCTGCCTTCTTCAGCCAGGTCCTCCACATGAGCTTCGCACCGCGCCTGTTGCAGGAATCGAAAGCCATCACTCCCCCGGGGAACCGCTCCGCCATTTCAGAAAAGAGCCGTTTCACCTCGGCTGTCCTGAAATAGTAGAAAACGCCCGCTGCAAAGAATACGGCGCCTCCTTCAGCATCGATCCTGTCCATCCAGGAATAATCATTCAGATCGCAGGCAATGTTTACCTCCCGTTCGCCCGCCGGAAGAAGTTCATTCCTCACACGGATCACATCCGGCAGGTCAATGTTATATCCCAAGCACTGTCCGTTATCCATCTTGGAAAAGGTGTCATCGAGACCGCAGCCGAGATTCACGACTGCCGCCTTTGGATGCTCCTTCAGATAGTTTTCCACCTCACAGCGAAGGTCATACTGCCGCTGTGCTACCTCCAGCGCTCCAAAGAGGCCTGCCGCAGATTCCATTGCCTTCCGCTTCTCTGCAAAGTCATAGTCCAGGCTGTCACAGATCCGCTTCGCCTCCGGGTCCGAGAAAAGCTCCGGAAAATGCTCCGAGCATACAAGACGCCCGAAAAGGGGGATGATCAGCGTCTCCTGAACCGTATTTTTCTCAATATGATATTTCATGGCGTCCGTCCTTCTTTCTGTATCCGCGATCTTACCGGTCCCCTCTGACCACATGGAAGTCACAGCAGTCTCCGCCGGCTCCAAGGGTCTTCGTGCGCAGCAGCTTTCCGCCCTTGTACTCAATGGTCGGATAGTCCATCACGCACATATGCGGCGTCAGAAACATCAGGTTTTCCTGCTGCCCGATCTTGCAGACACCGCACTCCCGGTGTGTTACAAAGTATTCCGGAACCGAGAGGTCATAGGAAAAATCGAAGACCCAGTCCATCGGGTATTCCCGCTTTCTGGACCGTTCCGCTCCCCGGACATATCTGTCAATCTCTTTCCGGTCAAAACAGTTTTTCCCCTGATAGAAGCGTTTCATCATTTCGCTTTTGCAAAGGGCATCGATCATTCCGTCAAAGACTTCCAACGTGATATGTTCCGGATCCGCCTTGTAATAGGAATACCCGTAGCAGGCCATACATTACCGCTGCGAACATGTTGTCCTTCATCGAACCTACGGAGGGCGTCCTGTTCACCATCGCTTCATATTCTTTCCGGTGCTTTTCCCGGAACGCCCGGATATCCATCTCCGGCACGGCGGCCGCCGTATATCCATAGACCACTCTGCTGAACAGAACGGGGAATAATCTTCCAATGAGTCCAAGTTTCATCCGCTGTCTATCCCTCCATGAATTCATCAATTGCCTTCAGTACCGGAACAGCATACTTCTCGCCGCCGAAAAGCCACTGTTCGTGCTGCATGTCAAATTCCCGGATGTCCGGGTTCCGGAAATACTTTCTGTAGCGCCTGAGATACTTCTCTCCCATCTTATTCGCATAGATGAAATGGACCTTCGTGTTTTCCACGGAGATGTCTTCGCCGAGCCAGGTAAGCAGGTCCGTATAGTATTCGTTTTTTATGGATTCCGGGCTGAATCTGGAAAAGCATTCCATGAACCGGTCCGCCGTCTCATCGCTCATTTCAAAAAATGATTTGAGCTTTTCCTTTGTTTTTGCCTTCTTCTTCTCGTTTCTGGTAAAGCCGGTCAGCAGCGGAACCACCAGCTTCGACTGCAGCCAGGCGCTGAATTTTCCGCTCTGGTCAAGGTCCGGACTGCCGAAAATGCCGTGATCCATGTGAATATTTTCCCGTTGGATCAGCTGTCCCACAAAACTGCTTCCCAGAGAAGAGCCGATTGCCCCGTCCAGCCGCCCTCCGTGGTTTTCTTGGATGTACTTTTCGATCTTCTCCGTCACCGTGATCATATCGGGAAAGATCGTTCCCTTTCCGTCAAAGCCGTCATAATTGACGCAGATCAGGTGATATTTTTCTCCCAGCCGGTTCAGCACTGTTCCGAAATTTGTCTGATAATCGCAGGCCGTTCCCGGCAGCAGCATCAGGGTTTTCCCATCCTGCCGTCCTGTTTCCTTAAATTCCATCCAGGGGCCTCCTTACCATTCCGCCAGGGCTTTTTTCAGTCTCCGGTCAATGTCGATCCGGGTTTCCCGGCATTCCTTTCCGTACTCTCTCCCTGCCCTGAACATAAAGGATACCAGCAGGCCGGAACCCACCGGCAGCATCATCTTCAGCATGGACTCCGGAAATACAAAGTGCGTGCCGTGTTCATACAGCCAGCTCTCACTGGTGCATTCATGCGGCAGCCCGGCAAGGCGTTTTTCCATCCTTCGGATGTATCTGCAGGTGTCCCAGAGCACGTCATCCTCTGCACCGATGAAGATGATCCTGCCCCGGATGTTCTCCACCCGGATCCGTTCCTCTTCCCGGATGGGGTGCCTCCTCTCGGATTCGTCAAACATCTTCCGTGAAGCCACCTTATCGCCACCCGCCTTCGATTCCTCCTGAATCTTTTTCCAGTATTCCGGATGCCGCCAGGCATAGGGCAGGTACGGAAGGGGCTGATTCTGCCACGTCACCGAGGATTCATGATCTCCGGGCCTTTCCGTCATGCCGTCCCTGCCATCGCGGTAAAAGCCCTCCATCACAAAGTCAGGGGGCGAGATGGCAACCGTAAGCGTCAGCTCCGGATAATAGGACGCCGCCAGGAGCGCCATCATTCCGGTTGTGGACGCACCCGCAACGCCGATCTTTTCGCAGCCCTGCTCCTTCATGAACCGGATCGCCTTTCCAAACCGCTCCAGCGGATAGCTGTGATGTCCGTAATCCTTTTCCGCAGGCGACATTGCCATCGCATGAATTCCCTGCCGGTTCACCCATTTCGCACCGGATGCCGCCATCCGGTCCTCCGAGCTGTCACCCAGCATGAGGATCATTCCCTTTCTGCTTTCTACAGGTGCCGGGTACCATGCCCCGTTATATCCGTCAGATTCCACTCTGAATACCTGCTTTTTCATACAGAACCTCCTCTGAAAACAAGTGTGCCAATACCGTGCCGGCAGCGCTGCGCCTTTCTGCGGATTAGCTTCCCGGGCGTCCTGCCGGAACTCCGCCCTGAAAAAACAGACCTTCCGGAAGGATTACCGGTATATTCCGATGGTATTTCCCGTCAGTCTTTCCCGGGATCGAAACGCAGACGGTACTCACAGGCCGGGTTTCCCTCGCCGAGCGCCGAATTGCGGTCATTGCGTACCTGACGGAACCCCTGCGAATACGCCCTGTCCATATGGCAGATGCACAGGACCGCCTTTTCCTCCCCCCAGCCGCTTTGCCATCTCATGATAGGGGCAGGAAAGGATATCCACTCCGTACATTCCGGGAGGTTCAGATACGAGCCGGCTTCGGTAGCCATGCTTTTCACTGCTTGCCCTTTTCATGACGCTGTCCACATGCCCCCATACAAGACGGTCTGCACCGGGCAGGCTCGTAAGCGCATGAATCATCCGGGCGAAACGTTTTCCCATCTCATCCCCGTAGCTGTTCAGAAGCCGCTGCGCATCTTCTCCCCGGGAGTTCAGCACGCGGTAAAGTGCGACGGCAGGAAGCGTCATTGCTCCCTTCTGCCGTTTCAGATCCGGCTGTGAAGCCAGAATACGGCTGTATTCTTTTCCTGCAGCCTCCCATATCTGACCGGCAGCATTTCTGCCAAGCGATGCGGCAAGTTTCTTTCGAAAGCCTCTGTAAAACCATTGTCGGTTCAGCGGATTCATCGTCTGTCCCCTATTTTCTCGCCAGCACCGTGAGCCACGGCCTGGACGGGTGATGGTCGCTTGTTACTTCGGAAAAGCCTGCCGCTTTCAGCACCGCCTCCAGTTCCTCCGCCGTATAGTTCTTCATGCCGTCAATGATTTTTTCATACTTCAGGCTGGTAGGATCGGTTCCGTCCGATTCGTTGCAGATCATAAAATACCCGCCCGGCTTCAGCACTCTGGCCACCTGCGCAAAGCACTTCTCGAGGCCTGGCCAGAAATAAACGGTTTCAAACGCGGTGGCAAGATCGAACGTCCCTGCGGCGAGCGGAAGATCGGACACATCGCCCTGCAGAACTTCACAGCGTCCCGCGGCAACCATGGCCTGATTGAATTCCTTTGCTTTCTCCACGGACAGGGCGGAATAGTCTATCGCCGTCACGTGTGCCTCCGGGTACTTCTTCAGCAGTTCTCCCGCATTCCGGCCGCCGCCGCATCCCAGGTCCACCGCTCTTCCCGCAGTCATTCCGGGCAGGTGCGAAAAGCCCCAGTCTGCAAGTTTCGCGTGCCCGGAATTCATGGACCCGAGCATCATTTTCCCAAGAAAACCCTCCGGTTTCCGTGTCTGACCAAAGAAACTTTTAGCAATGCCCATACCCATCCTCCTTCAATGCTCCTGCCTGACCGCTGCACTTCCGCAGCACGGCGCTTCAATAAATTAGTTAGTTATAACTAACTAATGGCTAAAAAATAAAATGCTTTCTTCCGTCACAGCGGGCACCGGATGACCGTTTTCCATCCCTCCCGATGCAGTTCCTCCGGACATAAATCCCCGGCAGCCGCTCAGCCCTTTCCCGTCTTCCGCTCTTTCTTCATGAAAGCCCGGCAAAAGCCACAGCGGATATTTATGGTTAGTATTTTCTAACTTTCTCCATATTATATTCTGCGGCGCAAAGAAAATCAAGAGGAAAGAACCGCGGGCATCCTGTTCGGACGGATATGCAGAAGAAGCCGATATCGGGTTCCGGAAAGGCGCAGAAAACCAGAAAGGTGGATCAGGGTTCTTCCTCCTGATCCGCCTTTCCCGGGAAATATCCTTCCTTCACCGAAAAGGGCCCGCGGCTCACTTTTCCATACACCGCATCAAACCTGTCAAAATCCGCCGGAAGACGTCCCCCGGTCAGATCCTGGCAGCAGAGGCCTGCCATCGTGCCGGTAAACCATCCCTCCCTGCAGGCTTCATCGGAAAGGAAGGATGCGTCGGTTGTTCCGGGAAGAACATGCCAGACATTGCCTTCAGACCAGGAAAACGCTGCATTTCCATCCTGCAGGTCCATTTTCAGGCCGATGGGGCAGTTCTCCGGTACCGGGATGTATCCCCAGGGAGAGGTATAATGCTTGTTTTCCGCTTTCAGCAGCGTTACCACCCTGCCGAGCTCCTCGTCCCTGGTAATATGAAAATACAGATAGTTATCATAATCGTAATACAGAATCAGCCCCGCCATCTGTTTGAAATACTCCGGTTCAAATTCCACCACGGTCTCGATTTCTGCCCGCATTTCCGTTACGCGCTGCGCGATAAGGCTCTGCCTGAACCTGCTTCCCAGCCCGTCCCCGCCGAAAAGCCGCAGAAACCCAGGACGTTCGGTCAGGGAATAATCCCTTTCTGTCAGGGGGACCCGCAGGAACTGCCACCGGATATCCAGCGTATCCGTGTCAAAATCATCCCTGTCCGGCAGCCCGGGGAACGGAGCGGAAGGCAGATCCGGATCCGGCAGTTTTTCATCCGGCACATTAGTGCCATTTGCCAGCCGCAGCCATCCGTCCAGATCACCCGTTGCAATGCGGTTTCCCGTCCCAGCATATACCTGCGGCTTCCTGCAAATCTTTCCGCATCCGCAGGATTGCGCTGTTCCAGGGGCCTTCCGCACAGGTGCACCATGTACCATTCCCCGTTCTGGGTCTCCACCAGATCGGCATGGCCGGCTTTCTGAAGAGGGTGTTCGGGATGGTGCCGGGATGTAAGCATCGAATAAGCTTCCGTATCACTGGTCCGGCAGGAAAAATCCGGGCGATCCATTTCATACGGCCCGAATACGCTGCGGAAGCGAAGCATGGACTGCCCGTGTCCTTCTCCCGTTCCCGTATCGGCACAGAACAGGTAATACCATCCTTTTCTCCGGATAATATGAGGCCCTTCCAGAAAAATGTCGTGTGCCGGATATACTTCATGGAAATCCCCGACCATTTTTAGTTTTACCGGGTCATATTTCTGAACAATCAGACGCCCCGCATACTTTTTGGGCACATGGTGATCGGTAACCATCATCACCATGTATTCTTTCCCGTCATCATCATGAAACAGGGAAGGGTCAAAGCCGAAGCTGCTGATTTCCGCAGGCTCCGACCACAAGCCCGTGATATCCGGTGCCGTCACCACGAAATTATAACGTTTTCATGCCCCGCTTCTCCTCTCACTTTTCGTTCAGACTCAGACCCGCCCGTTCCATGGCAATGACCAGGACCGGTACCAGCACCAGCTGCAGAATAATTCCTGGAATGGCATTGGTAACGGCTCCCGCCAGGAACAGCGCCCAGGTGAAGGAACTGCCGGATAAGCCTGCCAGAATCACCCGCACAGCTCCCCATACAATGCGTCCTGCAATCATGGAAATCAGCAGCACCGCATAGGTGACGCCCCTTTTGCGGGGCAGCTTTCTCCGCAGAAAACCGGCCATTCCTCCGTAAACCGCCAGTTCAAATGCCATTGCCACCGCAGCAGGAAACAATGCCGGCATTCCGAATATCACCGAACGCAGCAGCGGCGCAATGAATCCCACTGCTGCCCCCCAGGTCCAGCCGCACATGAATCCGCACAGCAGTGCCGGAATGTGCATGGGACAGAGGGCGGAACCAATCTCCGGGATCTGCCCCGTCACGAAGGGCAGTACCAGGGCAATCGCCAGATACAGCGCGGCATAGGTCAGGCGCCGGATCTGCAAAGAAGTCATTCTGTTCTTATTCATGGTGTTTTTCCTTCTCTGTAAGTTCTTGGATATGGTTTACCGCATCCTCCAGAATGGCGGCAGATCCCCGGATCGTTCCGGCTACATACGTATTGCAGAGGTTCATCGGGATCAATACCCGGTAGGCAGCGCTGGAAGCCACCGCATTGGCCATGGCCGGGGAAATCTCCCCCATCATGGCGTCCGCAGTTGCAATCCCGAAGGGTCCCACAATGATCTGTGCAGAACGGCAGGCGGCAATGACCGCATTCTCTCCGGTTGCCAGCCGGTCGGCGCAGTTACTGCCCATCATGTTCTCCGTGGCGATGCTGTTGGTGCCGACGGCTGTAAGGCAGGCATCCGGGCATTTTTTCCGGATGCTTTCCAGCAGCTTCCGCCCCAGGCGGCCGCCCTGCCCGTCAATGACAAGGATATTCATGGCAGGCCCTCCTGTCTGCTGTAATAATAAATTCCGGAAGGAAGCATCCCTGTGGCTTCTTCCCCCAGCATCTGAAGCATTTCCTTCAGGTTCACATCCGAAAACAGCGCCGGGTTGGCAGTTTTGGCAATGATCACCGCGGCAGCGGTCTGCAGATAAGGAGATTCCAGCAGTTCCCGGGAAAGCAGCAGTATCCGGCTGTTTTTCACTGCATCGACGGCCTGCCAGCCGTCCCTTCTCAGCAGCTGCTGATAAACGGATTCCGCCGCCCCCTCGCTGCTGACCCTGCTGCCCAGCACCCGGCTGTCCACGATCTTGATAATCACTCCCGGATTTTTCCGGGCAATCCATCCGTCATCCACCTGGAGGTTTTCCGGCAGCAGCCGGGAAGAGACATCATAGCATCCTGCGCTCAGAATCAGCGTATGTTCCGGGGAAGTCTTGTGGACGGTCACGTGGTCTTCTTCCGTTTCCCAGTAGGCATTCAGCCGCTGGCATTCAAACGTTGACCCCGTCCTGTCCTGAAGAAGCACCGTAAAATACGTCAAGGCAGATTCTGCCTCTTCCCCCTCCTCGGCAACGCCCATCGCATCGGCTTCATCCGCTGCGACGGTCTGAAGTGCCGTTTCCTCCGCCAGATCGTTCTTCTGGTGGGCGGAGGTTTCCGCCATGTTATCCGGAACGGGTGCGCCTGTTCCTTCTCCCTCCTCATGGAGCAGATGGCGGGTACCCGGCGCCACTTCCGCACGGCCGTTCTCATCGTATTCCTTCCGGTCTGCATCCGGGTTTTCCCTGGTGGGGCCTCCCGGTTCCCCGTTTTCCTCTGCATCCGGCTTTTCCCCGGACTCTGCAGAAGAAGACGCGGCAGCTCCCTTCTTTTCCTGCGCCGGATTCCCCTGCGGTTCAGAAGCGGTATTCTCCCGTTCCTTCCCCTGTCCGATGCCGCTGGTTCTTGTCCTGCAGCCGCAAAGCAGCAGGAGACAGCATAATACCAGTACCGCAAGCAGGAATCTTCTGAATCTCATACCCATAAAAACTCCTTGTATTTCAGGCGGAGCCGCTGCTTCCAGCCGGCATTCTGCTGCAGCACGCGCTCCGTTTCCTCCAGCAGTTCCATCACCTGCCGGCGCTGCTCCTCCTGCATTCCGTGGGTACTGTACCTGGCTTCCTCAAACAGCTTCTCACACTGCAGATAACGTCCGGAATAGCCCGGAACGATATCCGCCTTCCACTGGGCATACGGCAGATTGCCTTCGCCGTGTCCGGTGGCCTCCAGCCAGGCAATTACCTGCTGGAACATGGCTTCAATGGCCCGGCTGACTTCCTCCGACTGAAAAACTTTTCTCGCTTCCAGCGCCTTCTGCCTTCTCCGGTTCAGGACGGCAAACGGAAGAAACGGCACCACTACCAGCAGCACGGTCAGAAGCAGCAGCAGCATTATCCGCAGGTAATCCACCCAGTACGGCTTGGAAATCATTTCCACTTTCCTGCTTACAAGGCGGTATTCCCTGTCTCTCCTAGCCTCCTGCTCTCCCCCTGTCAGGGACTGCGTATACACATGGCGGGTTTCATTTTCCCCCTCGGGCATCTCCGGCACTGTTCCCCCAAGGGTCTGCGCCATCCGGCTCAGCAGGTCCCGTACTTCTTCGGAGGCCGCTTCCGTGGCAGGGTCCACCCCGGGCCAGATGCCGGCAACCGCCACGGAGACGGCAAGCATGCCTGCCAGTAGGAACAGCACTTCCTGCTTTTTTACCGGGCTTTTCATCATGCGCAGCGCAAAAAGCACGAAAAGCATGACATTTCCCCATGCGGGAAATGCAAGTCCGAAATAGGCCTGAAAAAGCACAAAGGCCGCCATAACGCAGAAGGCAGGGATTCTGCTGTCCGCAAGAAGGATTATCCCCGTAAGGGCGATCAGGCCTGCGATCAGCAGGGATACCGCCAGTGCCGCAGATTGCCCCTGCGGGACCGGAAAGCGTTCATATGCGTAGGCATTCACTGCCTCGCTGGCTTCAAACAGGCGGTTCAGCAGCACTTCCAGCCCCCGGCGCGCAGATGGAATCAGAAAAAGCAGCACCAGTATCAGCGCAAAGGCGGCAGCAAAGGCGGCGAAGACCTTCTTCCGGGATCCCCGGAAACCCGTTTTTTCCCCGGTGCTGATGATTTTCTCCGCCTCTTCCGCACTTCCTGCCGGCGCCTGTTCCCGCACCAGCAGCTCATCCCGCTTTGCGGACAGCTTCCAGTGGATGCGGTTTACGGGATCGCCGGGCAGATAGCCCCGGACATTTCCGGGATCCTCTTCCTCCTGCCCGGAAAGGGGCCGGACAGTTTCCCGCGTGCTCTGCCGCCTGCCGTCCGTATCCTGACGCCTGAACAGCCCGCGGTGAACCGCCGGCAGCAGCAGCGTACCAAGGAGCACGATGCGGGTTCCCGTATTATTCTCAAAGAAATACAGCAGTCCAGCCAGCACCAGCCAGACCGCATAGATGGCATAACGCTTTTTCATGCTTTCCGCATTCCCGGACGATGGCGGTCCGGATTCTCCACGGTTCTCAGCAGATCCTTCAGCACGTCATCCACCGTCGTCCCCTCCGCATCTTCCCGGAGCAGAATCCGGTGGGCGCAGACATCCACAAAGACTTCCTGCACATCGCTTCCCGTGACGTAATCCCTTCCGTCCATCCACGCATGTGCTTTTGCCATCCGGTCGAGGAACAGCGCCCCGCGGGGGCTGATTCCCACATCCACCGCCTTATGCTCCCTGGAAGCCAGGGTCAGCCGGGTAATGTAATCGAGGATTGCGTCTCTGGAGACAACCTGCCGCACCTGTTCCTGCAGGCCGACCAGCACTTCCTTCGGGATGATGCATTTCACGTGGTCGATGGGATTGGTGCCCTGCCGGTTTTTCAGCATTTCCATCTGCGCCGCATAATCCGGATAGCCCAGGGAAAGGCGCACCAGGAAGCGGTCCACCTGGGCATAGGGCAGAAACTGTGTTCCTGCGGTGCCCACGCTGTTCTGGGTGGCAATCACCAGAAACGGCTTCTGCAGAGGATAGGTGTTTCCATCCACCGTAACCTGCCGCTCCTCCATGGCTTCCAGCAATGCGGACTGGGTTTTGCTGGAGGCACGGTTGATTTCATCGCCCAGCAGAAGGTTCGTCTCATTCAGTGCGCCGGGATGATATACAAAGCCGCCTCCCGCCCTGTCATACATGGAAAATCCCACCAGGTCCGACGGGAGGACATCCGGGGTAAACTGAACCCGCCGGTAGGCAATGCTGAGTGTCCGGCTGATGGCTACCGCCAGGGTGGTTTTTCCCACTCCCGGCACATCATCCAGCAGCACATGGCCTTCCGCCAGCAGTGCCATCAGGATCTTCCGGATTACCTCCTGCTTGCCTGCAATCACCTTTTCAATTTCCGCAATGACATTTTCCATCTCCGGGCGCATGATTTCCTCCTTCAAAAGATAAACAGCAAGCCCTCACCCGGCCTGCTGTCCAGGGCATTTTCCGGAATTCCCGGCAGCTGCAACTGCCCGGGAATCCGTGAAAAGTACCGATTTCAAGCCATTCTGATATTTTACCGGACAGCAATCCTGCCCTGGGGTTCCGCGTAGACTTCCCCGATCCGGCTGTCCAGTTCCTCGACGATATACCGCCAGATCACGTCTCGGACCACTGCGGTCGTAATCGTACTCTTTTCATTTTCTTCGGCAGCCGTTTTGAACATATAGGAAGAATCCATCCCGTTGAAGTTGGCATTGCTGGTGATGACCGCATAGACAGCATCCGGGTCAAAAGCCTGCCCGTTCACTTCCATAATCTCCACCCGTCCGAGAGAAGCCGCACGGAACCAGTTTCCGCTGTCGCCGTAAGCCTCTCCCCTGTCATATGCCCTGGAAGTATCCACCGTATACTTCAGGCCGGATACCTGCATGAAGGATGCACAGGAATCCGCAGTTTCTTCGGTGTAGGGCAGTCCCTGGGAAGCAGCTTCCAGTGCTTCCAGCAGCTGCGTTCCGCTCATGTAGACAACCGCCACCTTATTGGGATACGGCAGTACTTCCGCCAGCTGCTCCGCACTGATTTTTCCTTCTGCAAGATCCGCGCGAAGATTTCCGCCGTTCCACAGTGCAACGATATGGTCCGGATCCACGTCCACATAGGTGTTCCCTGCAGTCACATCGTCCTCTTCAAAGAATTCGTTGATGGCACCGGATACCGCAAACCACCGCAGTGCATCCGCCCACAGGTCGCCCAGATTGGTTTCGCCCATGCGGGCTGCATTGTCCGCCCCGGAGAGCAACACTTCGGTATAGGCTTCCAGGGTATCATCCAGTTCGATCACGTTGCCGTGGGCATCGGTAAAGGTCACTGCAAAAGCCGGAACTGCCAGAATGCAGCAAAGGCAAAGGGCCAGGACCGGAATCATCATTCTGTTCAGATTTTTCATAGTACTCTCCTGTCTTTATTTTTCTGGAAAAGAAAAAAGACGCCAGAAGCCATTTCTGCATGGCCTTCGGCATCTTCATGATGCCATTCTTATTCTGGAGTCTTTCATAAAAAACGACCTGCTTGTGCAAGTCCGAGGACAGCTTGTGCTGACAGAGTGCATAGTATCATTCGGAACGGATTCTGTCAATATCGGCTTCTCTTCCCTTCCTCTCATTTTTGTGTAGCCGCGGCAGCGTGCGGAGGCTTACTGCAGGGACTGCCGGGAAACTGCGGCAGTCCCTGCGGTCTGAAACTCCTGCCGGACTTCCCGGCATTGTGTGTCACGCTTTACAGTGGCAGAGCGGCTTTCACCCCCAGAAGGTGTACCTTCCTTTTTCCAGCCACTGGATTTTTCCGTTCAGTCTGACCTGCGTACGCACCGGGGTTTCCAGTTCGTACCGGATTCCGTCCTCCTGGCAGAACCACGCCGCAGAAATCGTCCCGAAGCAGGTATCCAGCCTGGCCTTAAGCCATCCCAGCCGCGCATCCGGATGCGGGGCATATATCAGTTCAGAAAAGCCGGGGTGGGCTTCATCGTGCAGGATCCCGGCGGCCTGTTCGAAGACCCAGTCTGCCACCGCACCATAGGAATAATGGTTGAACGAATTCATGTCTGCCGACCAGAAGCTGCCGTCCTCATGAATGCCGTCCCAGTGCTCCCAGATGGTGGTTGCCCCCTGGGTGACCGGATAGAGCCATCCGGGATAGCTTCTGCGCAGCAGGAGGTCCCATGCAAGATCCCCGTGCCCGTACCGGCTGAGCACATGCAGAAGGTAAGGCGTACCCACAAAGCCGGTAAGCAGCTGCACCCCGGCTTTTTCCACCAGGGCGGCCAGATCATCCGCTGTTTTCCGGGCGTTCTCTGCAAGGCCGAACTGTACCGCCAGCACATGCTCCGTCTGCGTAAGGTATTCCGGGAAAGCGGTGCGGAATGCACGGACAACCTTCCGGTAGAGGGTTTCATACCGGGCAACATCCTGATTCAGCAGTTTTCCCGCCTTGATCACCAGTTCAATGGAATGCGCATAAAAGGCATCTGCAATGAAGTTCTCCCTGCTGCTGCCTTTATAGCTGCCTTCCGGTGCATCTAGTTCAAGCCAGTCCCCGAAGTGGAAATGATCCGGCCACAGTCCGTCCTGCCCGGAGATGGAGGAAATGAAATCCACCCATTTTTTCATGCTTTCGAACTGATCTTCCAGAACGCCGGCATCCCCGTATGTCTGATAGATCTGCCAGGGGAAGATTGTGGCCGCATCTCCCCAGGCTGCGCTGCATTCCGCCTCCGGCATCACGTCCGGGATTACCTGTCCCACCTCACCGCTTTCACGCTGGTCCGCCTTTAAATCGTGAAGCCATTTCCGGAAAAAGCGCTCCACATCATAGAAGCAGGAAGCGGCTTTGATGAATACCTGCGCATCCCCTGTCCAGCCGAGGCGCTCATCCCGCTGCGGGCAATCCGAGGGAATATCCAGAAAGTTGCCGCGCTGCCCCCATACGATGTTGGAAAAAAGCCGGTTGATTTCCCGGTTCCCCGACCGGAGCCATCCGGTCCGTTTCATATCCGAATGGACCACCGCCGCCTGAAAGTTCTCCTTTTCGGGATTTCCCGGCCAGGAAAGCACCTTGATATACCGGAATCCGAAAAAGGTCAGGCGCGTGTGCCATGTCTGCTCTCCGTCCCTGCAGATGTAGCTTGCTTCTGCCTTTGCGCTGCGGTAATTCTCATTATAGAAATTCCCCTGTGCATCGAGCACCTCCCCGTGCAGGAAACGTACCTCATCTCCCGCCCGGGCATGCAGGAAAATCGCCACATAGCCTGTAATCTCCTGACCGAAATCAATGACGGTTTCCCCGGAAGGCGTATGAAGGATCTGCTTCGGCAGAACCCGCTCCACCTCGCGGATGATCTCTCCTTCCTGGGGAATGAGTATCTCCTTCGGCCAGTCCAGCCGCGCAGCCGGCTCCCAGTTTTCCGGGATGACGGTGGCATCATAGTGCTCCCCGTCGTACAGCTCGCTGAAGCGTACCGGGCTTTCCGCCCATTCCCACTGCGCATCGGTGCCGAAATCCGCATCGAATCCCTTGAAAAAAACGGATTTTACGCTATAATGCAGCAGTGATTTCTACGAGGAACTGGAGGAGAATCCACCAATGCACAAAGATTACCGGAAAACATTAAAGGCATGCTATCTCGGCTTCATCACCCAGGCGATTGTGGCTAATTTTGCACCGCTTCTGTTTCTGAAATTCCATACCGACTATGGCATTCCCCTGGGAACGGTCGCCTTGATTTCCACCGCATTTTATTTCACGCAGCTGGTGGTGGATGTATTCTGCGCAAAGTTTGTGGATAAGATCGGCTACCGGACGAGCATTGTCCTCTCGGAGGTTGCATCCTGCCTCGGTCTGGTCGGACTGGCCATCCTCCCGGATCTCTTTCCCGATCCCTTCACGGGCATCATTATAAGCGTCATCGTGTACGCCATTGGCAGCGGACTCATCGAAGTATTATGCAGTCCCATCGTGGAAGCCTGTCCCTTCGACAATAAGGAATCCGTCATGAGCCTGCTGCATTCCTTCTACTGCTGGGGCTCTGTTGGCGTCATTCTCTTCTCTTCGCTGTTTTTCACCGTTTTCGGCATCAGCAGCTGGCGCATTCTTTCCTGTATATGGGCCCTGGTCCCTCTGTATAACGTCTTTAACTTTGCCACATGCCCCATCGAGCACCTTACGGAAGAGGGCAAAAGCATGCCCATCCGCCAGCTGTTCAGGACTCCCCTGTTCTGGGTTTCCATCCTTCTGATGATCTGCGCCGGAGCTTCGGAGCTCTCCATGGCACAGTGGGCTTCCGCCTATACCGAAGCCGCCCTGGGCTTCTCAAAATCCGTAGGCGACCTCGTCGGTCCCTGCCTGTTCGCCGTCACCATGGGAATCAGCCGCGTGATCTACGGGAACTACGGGAGCCGGATCAACCTGAACCGCTATATGATCGGTTCCAGCATCCTCTGCCTGTGCTGCTATCTGCTGGCGTCCCTGTCCTCCAGCCCTGTTCTCGGCTTAATCGGATGCATCTTCTGCGGCTTCTCCGTAGGCATTATGTGGCCCGGCACCATCAGCATCACCTCTCCCCGCCTGCCGGAAGGCGGAACTGCCCTTTTCGCTTTTCTGGCCATGGCCGGTGATCTTGGCGGATCATTCGGGCCGAGCCTGGTCGGTGCGGTGACACAGCAGGCCGGCAACAGGCTGCAGGCAGGTATGCTGACAGGAAGCATTTTCCCGCTGGTGATGATTGTCTCCCTTATCCTGCTGGGCAGGTATGCTGAAAAGAAAACCTCTGTCTGAAAATCGTTCTTCCGTTTTCGGCCCGCTGCGGATACCGGAAACAGGAAGAGAAGGTCTGCCGCCACAGCAGCCCCGGCACACTCCGGCAGTGCCGGAATGATGCCTTCCTTCCGGAACGCGGGCAAAATGGTTTTTCACGCAAACAGATCACAAGCCATTGCATTGCACACGGTGACGTCCCTTTTGTTATGCCGCAGCCGGGAGGTTCTCCTGCGCACCGGCTGCAGTTTCTCCTGCCCTGCATTCTGCAAATGATCTTCTCCCTTCCCCGCTCCCCCGGATCGTCCGGGTGTCCTCCCGAGGACATCCGGCAAATCCAATACCTTTTTCTATTTTGTACTTTCGTACAGTGCAAGGGTCCGCAGGGCATGATATAATTCATGCTGTATTCATCCATGAAAGGAGGCCAGGGCCATGGCACGGCTGCCCATTATCCGAAGAACGGAAAAGTTGAGGGAGATAACTACGCTTCTCCGAAGCAGAAAAGCAGTTTATCTTTCCGCCTTTCTTTACAGCGGCAAGACCATCCTGATGGATCAGCTTTGCGAATCATGGAACGGAAAGGTTCTCCGCTTTCATTCCCCGCAGGATGACTGGAAGACCTTCTATCATCTGGTTATGCAGGAAAAGCGTGCCCTCATTGTCATCGACAGCATGGACAATCCTTCTCCTGCCATGGAGGAGGAAATCCCGACGCTGCTTGCAGGCCTTTCCGAGAATCAGTACGCCATCCTGTCGGGCAGATGCCAGGTGCCCCCCTCCCTGTACAATCTTTGCTCCACCGGCATGATCACGGTGCTGAGCAAGGATTTCATGATGTTCAATAGCGAGGAGATCGTTCAGCTTTTTCTGGAATACGGAATCGAGCTGACGCCCTCCGACGTTCATATGATTCTTGATCATCTGTGGGGCTGGCCCTTCGGCATGCATATTCTGGCGCAGCAGATTCTGAAAGGAAACAGGTCATCGCTTCCGGCGCTCATTCAGCATACCAGAACCGAAATCAAGCGGATCCTGGTGTCGGATCTGATTCTGACATTCCCGGAACCGGATCGGCAGCTGCTGTATAACCTGTCTCCATTTGAAAGCTTTTCCGAGGAAATGGCCAGAATCGTGACCGGAAGAAATGATGCGCCAAGAATGATGGAGAATATCTCGCGAAAAACCCATATGCTGCTTCGTGCCGGAGAAGGCAGATATACCTTTATTCCAATCGTCCGCCAGGCGCTTTTCTCAGAAATGCAGAACCTGTATACGCAGGATTACATCAACGAGCTGTACAAGCGGGCAGCCCTTTATCACGAGCTGCAGAATCAGGTGCCGGAAGCGCTCTCCTATTACAGGCAGCTTGGCGATAAGGACAAGATTCGCGATCTTCTGATCCGGGACGCCTTCAACAGGCCGGCAGACGGCGATTATGTGGACCTGCGGGAAGGATATGCCGTTCTCGATATGGACACCATCCTTGCATATCCGGAACTGATCAAGGGAAAATGTGAGATTGAATGCCTGCAGGGCCATGCAGAGGAAAGCGAAAGATGGTATCAGATTCTCCTGCAGTTTATCCGCCAGACACCGGTCCGGGATGCCCGGCGACAGACTGCGGAGGAAGCGAAGGCGTATCTGGATTTATGCCTTTCCCAGCGCGGCAGCAGAAACACGCTGAAGAAGCTTCTGGCTGCGGCAAAGACCCCGGAACTGCTGCGGTCATCCGCCTGGCACCACGGATTCAGCGTGTCCGGCAACAGCGTCAGCCTGATGAACGGCGGCCTGGACTTCTGCAGATGGGTACGGCACGGTTGGCGTATCTATCACCTCTTCAAGATACCGGTGGAGATGGCCCTGGGCCGCGGCGGAAGCGGTGTTGCAGACATCGCGATTGCAGAAAGAGAGCTGGAAGCCCGCCTGGACGGGGATTATACCCTGGCCATGCGAAAGGTCAGGGACGGGATACAGCGGATTACAGACAACCCGGACATTCACTACGCTGCCATCGGAATCCAGAGCCGGATTCTGGTAGCGCAGGGCAACTTGGAAGATGCCGTCAGCATGATGGAGCATGCCATTGCATCCTTATCGGATCAGCAGCATTCCAAACGGCTGAAGAAAAACCTGGAAGTATTCAGAATGTATCTGGCGCTGCTCCGGGGAGAGACAGCAGTCGCGGTAAACTGGGTGGAGAACGAAGCACCGGATGAAACCGGAGACTTCGTCATCATGGATCGATATCAGTATATGCAGAAGCTCCGCGTCTACCTGATTCTGGGACAGTATGCAAAGATACCGTTTCTGGCAGCCCTGCTGCGGCAATATTTTGAGAGTTACGACCGGCCTTACATGCTCATTCAGCTGAACCTGCTGGAAGCGATTTCTTTCTATCGCAGTGGGAGTGACGCATGGCGTGACAGGATGCAGGACGCCCTGTCACTGGCCAGGCACTACGGCCTGGCCCGCGTGATTGCCAACGAGGGGATTGCAATCATCGACATGTTAAGCGCAATGAAGCTCCCCCAGGACCCTTGGATGCAGGGCGTGCTGACCCTGACCCGACGGCAGGCCGCTTTTTATCCCAACTTCATGAAGCAGGCCGCGAATAAGCCGGTATTTACCGACCGGGAATACCAGGTGTATTCCCTGATGATCGCAGGCTACAAAAATGCGAAAATCGCATCGGTCCTGAACATATCCGAAAGGACTGTCAAGTATTTCTGCGGACAGATCTACCAGAAGCTGGGCGTCTCCACTCGTGCGGAAGCCCTGAACAAAGCTGCCGAATTGGGGGATATCAAATGAAAAGAATCAT
Organism: uncultured Clostridia bacterium; assembly: GCA_947167215.1. GTDB lineage: Bacteria > Bacillota > Clostridia > Christensenellales > Aristaeellaceae > Ventricola. The sequence goes on along the minus strand of CAMVHE010000055.1, from coordinate 4,054 downwards.
ATCCGTCGTTTTCGCCCTGATTTTCCTGCTTCTGTGCGCCAATGTTCTGGCAGAAGCGAACATGACGCTGCTTGTCTATATGTGCGGTGCGGACATTCAAAGCGATGCCTGTGACGATATTTATGAAATGGGCATTGCAGAAACCGGAGAGAATGTAAATATTGTCATTCTGGCAGGAGGAACAGAGGCCTGGGATTTTGACGAAATTGAAGGGAACACCCGCAACCTGATCGAAATCCGGGACGGATACTTTGAGTCCATCACGGACTGGGGCTGGGCATCCATGGGCAGTGAGGAAAGCCTCCTCGAGTTTCTGGAATACGGGCTCACCAATTATCCCGCCGAAAGAACCGGAGTGATCCTCTGGAATCATGGTGCGGGTTCCGAGGCCGGCATCTGCTTTGACAGCACAACCCCGGAAGAAGACGGCCTCTCCCTGCTGGAAATCAATGATGTCCTGTACGATCTGGAAGACAGGCTCGGAAGCTTTCATTTCGATTTCTTCGGCTGTGATGCCTGCATGATGGCAACTTACGAAATGGCCGTCATGCTTTCCTACTATGACATCGACTATTTTGTGGCAAGTGAGGAGCTGGAGCCGGGTATAGGCTGGAATTACACTCCCTGGCTGGAAGCGCTCAACCGGAATCCGGACCTGTCAACGGAGCAGCTTTGCCGCATGATCGTTGACAGCTACATGGAAGCCGGAAAGGAACAGGATCCTGACGATTATTTAACCCTGAGCGTCATCGACATCAAAAAACTGGATCCTTTGCAGGAGGCGATGGAAAATCTCGGTCTGACCCTGCAGCAGGAGCTGACGGGAGGCCGGGAAGCGGAAATCCGACGCGGTCGCAGCCGCATGTATACCTTCGGCTCCTTTGTGGACGGGAGCTGGGACATGGTTGACCTGGGAGCCATGCTCGATGCCTATTCACAGTTTGATAGGAACGAAGCCACAAAAGCGCGGCAGGCACTGGCAGAAGCAGTTCTGGTCAGCAAACACACGGAAAACCTGGGTTCCTGCTGCGGCCTGTCCGTGCTGATTCCACATGATACCAAGGATGAATTTGAAACCTATGCGGACGGTGTGGACCTCTCCTTCTATATTCCGAACTGGATCGGCTTCATCAAAGCATATGCCGGACAGCTGACCGGGGGAAGCTACAGTTTTGCACAGACCACGCCGCAGAACATCACCGGTTCCGGATTTCTTTCGGCCATCGCCTCTGCTTACAGCAGCCAGCAGAGCGAATGGTGCTGGAACAGCACTACGGAAACCTACGAGGAAACCGAAGCTGCCGTGATTTCTGTTTCCACCTCGGAAGAAGACTATGCTTTTTCTGCCAGTCTTGCTGTGGAAGACCTCCAGTATCTGGATTACGTGGAAGGCATGGTCATGATGGACATCAGCGACGAGGAAGCCTTCGGCTACATCGATCTCGGCCTGATGCAGAACAATATCGTCGACTGGAACAGCGGCACCATTTTCAGCCTGTTTGACGGAACCTGGCCGGTATTCGGCGATCAGCTGGTGCCGTTATACGATCAGATCGTGAATGAATACGGAAGAAGAAGCCTGATTCCCATCAAACTGAACGGAGAATACACCTACCTGGTTGCAGAATTCAGGGCGGGATGCAGTGAAGGACGGATTCTCGGTGCAAACGCCGGCTATGATGAAAGCGGTCTGCCGATCCGCAGCACGACAAGATTAAAGGAAGGGGACATCATCATCCCTGTCTATACCCTGTATATCGGCACGGAAGACGATGAAGATCTGGAGGAAAGCGAATTTGAGGGCGACCCGATTTTCTGGCAGGATGGCATGGCCGTGACGTATATGGATCTGAGCGATGACAGCAGTGATGAAGAGCCTCTGACCATGATGTTCTGTTTTGTGCTGAACGATGTGTTTGGCGGATATGATATGACCGATCTGATTTCCTTTGAATTATGATTCTGTATATTGATCCGGAAACCTGTACCAAAGGACAGTATACAGCAGGAATCACGCGGATTAAAATACCATCAGCTCAAAGAGAGCAATACAGAAAGAGAGGTAAACTCCATGAAAAGAATCCTGTGCGTTTTGATGCTGCTGTGCCTGCTGGTGCCGGTTTCCCTGGCAGAGGGGACTACCGCACTGAACTGGGAAGATGTTGCTCCTGTTCTTGAGGCTGGCAATGTGACCGGTCAGTTCTACACCTTTGATGAGATCGCCGTCAAAATCTGGCTGCCGGACGGACTGCTTCCCGTTGAGCTCACCGAAGAAGACAAGGCAAACGGCTATATCGGCTACTTCATGCCCGAAGATGAATCTGCTCAGTTGGCAGTAATGTACGTTGATCTGGACGGCATGACGCTGGAAGACTATGCGCAGTATCTGGCTTCCGAAGAAGGCGTTTCGGAAGTAGAAGCCGGCACCGTTAACGGATTCCCCTGCGTTTCTTACAGGATTGCTGAGCAGGACAGCGTCAGCGTAACCTTTGCCACCGAAAAAGGCTACGTTCTCGAAGTAACCTGTGCGCCGCTGTCCGTGGAAAATGCTGAAATGGTATGGGGTGCTGTGATTTCCTCCATCCAGGCAGCTGAGTAACGCAGCGCAACTGCAAACAGCGATATAAAACAGGCAGTGTCTTATCCGGACGCTGCCTGTTTCTTTTTTTCGGATAATAACCACCGACATTCCTGTGGAATTTCAGTAAAGGAAATCTGCAGCAAAGCAGGCATCAGCCGCAATGCTTTCTATCAGCACTATCGCTACAAAGAAGACCTGTTTGACCAGATGGTCGACCGGGCGACAGAAAAAATCCGAGAATCGCTCCATCCCATTGTGCCCGATGTCTCCCACAGCCGGCCGGAAGACGTTGCTTCCGACGCACAGCAGATCATTGGCGGCATCTCTGAAGTCAGAGACCTGATCTGCATCATGCTCAAAAGGGATCACGGAATCTTTCTGAGGGAACTGCCGGACCCGATTTTCAACCAGTTTCTGACCGATGGCATCCGTTTTTTTGATCTGAAAGATTCGAAGGAGCTCCGGCTCTTTTATGAATATCAGGCTGCCGAGATGGCCGCCTTCCTCATCCGCTGGATCCGGGAATATGAAATTCCCGAAAAGGAAGCAGCAGAATTATTAACAGGGATCATGCTTCAGAATCCCGCCGGAATCCCTTTGAAGCCCGGTGAATGACAGTATTCTCCCCCCTGCGCAGCGCTGCAGGAAATCAGAGCTTGTATCCCATCGCCGCGCTGATCTTTCCTGCACATTCCTTCAGGGCCGCGATATAAACCTCTTTCTGTTCCCGGATCATCTGCGAAGTGGATACCACGCCCATGGCGGCAGTGCAGGTACCGCTGAAATCGTAGAGCGGCACTGCCACCGCACCGAAGCCCGGATACCGGTCATCCAGGTCCATTCCATAGCCGTTGGCCTGCACTTCCCGCAGCACGGCAGACAGCTCGGAGACATTCTGAATGGAGCGCTCCGAGTATTTTTTGAATTTCAGCGAAGGAAGCAGCACCTCCAGCTCTTTTTCCGGTTGGAACGCAAGGCACACCCGACCCATGGCGGTGGTGTGTGCAGAGGCGCTCATGCCCATGCGTCCGGTTACGTGCGGGCCGGAAACCTCATCCTCCATGTCAATGGTGATGATCCTGCTGCCGGACAGTCTGCCCATATGGATCGCCGTGTTCAGTCTGCTTTCCAGCTCCCGCATGTAGGGTCTGGCAACGGTAATCACATCCTGCCGGGACAGTACCTTGCCCGCATAGTACAGGAACCGGATGCCCAGCGAATAGCGTCCATCCTCCGTTTTTTCCACCATCTGGTTTTCCGCCAGGGTATACAGCATACGGAAGACGCTGCTTTTATCATATTCTGTCAGCTTGGTAATCTCCGCAAGCGAGAGCGGCGGATGATGGCTCAGCAATTCTATCAGTGAAAGCGTGTGATCTACAGAGCCCAGCAAATGAAATCCAGACAAGCTTAATAGAGCATCGGGAGCCAGGTTGGATGGGTTTCCGGGGAGTACTGCGAGATCACAAGTGA
>CAMVHE010000054.1 GCA_947167215.1 uncultured Clostridia bacterium | reverse complement strand
CGCCATCGTGATGCAGGACCTTCATCATTTCGAGAACTGCCTGCGTCAGCGGAATCGGGGCATCCACGGCCTTGGCCGCATCCACGACGTTGTTGAGGTCCTTGATGTGCAGATCAATACGGAATCCGGGCTGGAAGTTCTGGTCCATCATCATGGGAGCCTTGGCATTCATAACGGTGGAACCGGCCAGGCCGCCGCGGATGGCTTCGAAGATCTTCTGGGGCTCAACGCCGCACATCTGGCCCATCTGCATGGCTTCTGCCAGAGCAGCAATGTTCACGGCCACGATGGTCTGGTTGCAGAGCTTGGTGACGTTGCCGGCACCGATGTCGCCGCAGAGAACCACGGAAGAGCCCATGGCCTCGAGAACGGGCTTGAACTTCTCAAAGAGCTCGGGCTTGCCGCCGACCATGAAGGACAGGGTGCCGTCTACTGCCTTGGGCTGTCCGCCGGAAACCGGAGCATCCAGCATTTCGATGCCGTGCTTTGCCAGTTCGGCAGCGATCTCGCGGGAAGCAACCGGGTTGATGGAGCTCATGTCGATGAAGGCAGCCGTCTTGGGCATCTTCTCCGCCAGTTTGTCATCTTCCAGCATGACGGACTTGACATGGGGAGAGTTCGGAAGCATGGTCAGAACCAGATCCACGCCTTCCACGGTCTCTGCAGAGGAACCGCAGACAACAGCGCCGGCAGCGCTCATCTCTTCGAGGGTAGCGGTATTGCGGTCATAAACGCGGAGCTCATGTCCGGCTTTCAGCAGGTTCTTTGCCATGGGCTTGCCCATGATGCCAAGTCCGATAAATGCGATTTTCATAGTATATCTCTTCCTTTCTTTGATTAGACAGAATGATCAGGGGGCATACAGGTTGATTATATCACAGAACTGCCTTATTTGAGGAGTCCCATTCCCGCGAGAACGCCACGCAGTTTTTCACGCTGCTCTTCGCTGAGGGGCTGGATCGGCTTGACACAGTCGCCGCAGTCATGGCCGATGAGCTTCAGTGCTTCCTTCAGGGTTACCGGGAAGGAGCCCATGTTGGTGGCAATGCGCAGGGCGGACAGCTTGAACTGGGCATCCAGGGCACCGGCATGGTCGCCAGCCTGGAAGCAGTCATAAATGTCCACGGCAATGCGCGGGGCAACGTTGGCGCAGGAAGCAATGGCACCGGTAGCGCCATAGCAGAGGCCTGCATAGATCAGGGTATCGCGGCCCATCATGACGGAGAAGTCCATGCCGCGGGTCAGCCGCAGGTATTCTTCCGCATTGGTCATGTCGCCGGTGGAATCCTTGACAGCGATGATGTTGTCGATCTCAGCCAGCTTGGCAACGGTGGCAGGCTCAACGGTCACGTTGGTCTTCGGCTTGTTGTTGTAGACGATGATGGGCAGGCTGGTCTCGCTGGCGATTTCCCGATAGTATTCATAGACTTCATGCTGGGTCTGGCTCACAAACATCGGGGTCAGCACGCTGAGTGCGTCGATGCCGCCGATCTTTTCCACGGCCTTGGCAATGGCCACGGCGCCCTTGGTGGTGATGTGGTTGGCGCCGGCATAAATCTGCATGCGGCCTGCCACGGCGTCCTTGGTCACGCGCAGGACTTCATCATAGAAGGCCTGGTCATAGGCGTAGAATTCGCCGGTGGTTCCGAAGGGGAACACGCCGTGGATGCCGTTTTCCGCCAGGTACTCAATCAGGTCACGATAGGCCTTCTCATTGAACTTGCCGTCTTCCGTGACGGGGGTAACAATAGGAACTACGATTCCTTTCGGGGTGAAACTCATGGGACATTCTCCTCTCAAATAATATCGTCGTTGTATCAGCTGTTCATCCAGCCGGTGGTCAGGTTTCCTTCCTCATCAAAGGTCAGTGCCTCCGGAGCACTCCAGGCGCGCAGGCCCTCGTACTTTCCGGCCAGCACATCCTCATAATAGGCTTCCGAGAGCATGATCTCCCCAATATGCAGGCTGTTCTTGATGCGGATCATCCGTGCCTTCTCCCTTTCAATCCGGTTGCAGGTGCGGATGCAGAACTGAATGGCTTCCTTGTCGGTGCTCATGACGCAGGGCACCATGGCGGATTTGATCACGGTGGAAGTGATGCAGTTGGTATACATGGCATCCGCATCAATCTGGTCGAAGATCCGCCGGGTAATGGCGCTGGCCAGGCCAACGCCCAGGGAATTGCCGTGGCTCTCGTCGGACAGGTTCAGGAAGCAGGTGCGCTGAACCTGAACGCCGCCGGAAGCGTAAGGCGTTGAAAAGGTTCCGGTAATGTTGGGGTCCACGCCCGTGCCGGAAAAGTTCTTGCCGATCTTGTCCACGACCAGCACGTCCCCTTCTCCGACCAGGATGGAAGGCATGTTCTTAAAGGCAATTTTGAGCAGTTCCGGTTCCCGTTCGAGAATCTTCTCCGCGGGGATTGCCTCAAACATGAACGTCTGGTCATAGGCATTCTCGATGCACGGGATTGCAAAGAGGATCTTCCCCGTTCCCAGGGTCACCTTGGCCATGGTGGGAATATTCTTTGCTATGATGTCCATGCCGTCCGAATGCACCTGCTCCGCGCCCTTCTGCTTGCCCAGGCCCACCGTCATCATCTTGCAGGGGCCGCTCTCCACCGGACCGCGGAAAGCATTGTGGGGCTTGAGGCGGCAGGAAAGGATGACACCGTCGGATTCATAGGCATTTTTATCCATATAGACGGGCTTGCCCAGCTCGGAATCTCCAAGATAGACGGTTTCCATGGAGGAACGGATCTCGCATCCCATGGCCTCTTCCGTAATCCCGTATCCGGCCAGCATCTCCCGCTGCCCCTGGGCCGTTGCTCCGCCGTGGCTTCCCATGGCCGGAACAATGAAGGGCGTTGCACCCTGTTCCCGGACAAAAGTCACTACCGAGCGGGTGATTTCATCCACATTGCGGATTCCCCGGCTGCCGGCGGTAATGGCAATCTGCATTCCCGGCCGGATGCGTTCATCCATGCCGGATTTGCGGATTTCCTCAAAAATGGTCTTTTGAATATCCGCCCGTTCAATATGGGCATCATTAAAACGCTGAGAAGCATAAAACATTCTGGGTATCGGAACATCCCGAAGCAGTCTGGACACCGTTCCGTCCGAACGAATTCTCATATCAATCCTTCTCCTTATCCGTTCGCTGATAGCTGGACTCGATTTCCATTTCCGCCCGGTATTTGGCTACGGTTCTCCGGGAAAGGACAATGCCCTTCTCATGAAGCTGTTCCGTAATGGCCCGGTCCGACAGTCTGCCGTTGGTTTCGCAGATTTCCCGGATCAGTTCCTTCGCCCGGTCAACGCTGCTGCCCCCCTCTACTTCCCGCTGGAAGAAGTGGGACAGCGGGAAAGTGCCCCGCACACAGCTCAGATACTTGTTCTGCAATGCCCGGTAAACCGTGCTCTCATGCACTCCCAGCTCTGCAGCCACGTCACCGCAGCGCAGCGGAACCAGGCTGTACTCTCCCAGGAAAAAAGCACGCTGTTCCCGGACGATGATCCCCGCCACCTTTTCCATGGTGCTCTGCCGCATGTCGAAAGCGCGTACCAGTTCCCGGGCGCTCTGCAGCATGCTCTTCGCATACACGGCTTCCTCCCCGCTCAGGGTGCCGGTCAGGCGCTCAAAAGTGGCGTCCGTCCGGAAGGTGGGATAATAAGCACTGTGAAAAGTAATCGTCAGGTTGCCGTGGTCATCCGTTTCCACGGAAAACTCCGGCATGATGTACTGTACGGTTTCCTCGCTCAGCGAACAGGGGGCGGGAGTCAGACTCTTGATGATCTCCACGCATTCCTGCACATGCCCCACCGTCTGCCCGGTTTCCCTGGCGATCTGCCGGTAGCTGCCTTTGCCGATCTCCAGCAGATACAGGCGGATGAGGTCATAGCACAGGGGATCCACGTGTTCCTTTTCCCGCAGCTGAAGCTCCAGGCATTCCTCCACGCTTCTGGCCCCGATGCCCGCAGGCCCCAGGTTCTGAAGCGCTTCCAGTCCTGCCAGTGCATCCTCTACGGAAACGTTGTTTTCGAGGGCATATTCACTGAGCGTCATGGGAAAATAACCGCGGCTGTTCAGGTGATGGAGCATGTCCGTGGCAATGCGCAGCACCTTCTCCGGCAGACCTTCCAGCCGCAGCTGCTGTTCCAGTTCCTCCATGCGCGTGATCCGGGAGACGATCTGCCGGCCTTCCCCGGCAATTCCCGCCCGGCCGCCGGAGCGGGTCCGCACCATGGCCGCATAGTCATGGGCGGATTTTTCCGGTGGAACATATTCGAGCGCAGGATTTTCCTGGACCTGTTTATACATGTAATCGGAAAGCTCATCCCGGTCCAGCGAAAGCAGATGAATGGTCTGCTGGAGTCCCTGGGAAAGGGTCTGCACCTGCCGTGCTTCAAGTCGGGTATCCGGCATTCCATTCGTCTCCTTTCCGGAAGGATTACGCCTGTTTCTTCTTTGCCCGCAGCGGTTTGGTCAGAGCCAGAAGGATGACGAAAGCAGCAATCAGCAGGAACACCAGGCTGATGGGCGACTGCAGGAAGGGCATGAAATTGCCCTGGGTGCGCATCAGGCCGCGGCGCAGGTTGGTTTCTGCCAGCGGTCCGAGAATAAAGCCCAGAATGAACGGGGTGGAAGGAATTCCAAACTTCTTGAAGGCATATCCCATCATGCCGAAGATGATGCAGGCAATGACCTGGCTCATGTTGTTCTTGAGTGCATAGGCACCGATGGCGCAGAGCACGAAGACGCAGGGCAGCAGGATATACTTGGGAATGCTGAGGAGCTTGACGAAGACACGCAGTCCGAAGAACTCCATGAACAGCATGATAACCGAGGAGATCAGCATGGCAGCGAAAATGCCGTACACCACGCTGGCCTGGTTTTCAAAGAGCAGCGGTCCGGGGGTCAGGCCGTGGAGCGTCAGGGCGCCCAGCAGCATGGCCGTGGTGGTATCGCCGGGGATGCCCAGGGTCAGCAGCGGAACCATGGCGCCGCCGATGGTGGCGTTATTGGCCGTTTCCGATGCGACAATGCCGTCGATGCGGCCGGTGCCGAATTCTTCGGGGTGCTTGTCCGCATTCTTGGCTACGGTGTAGGCGAGCATGTTGGAAGTGCCGCCGCCGATGCCCGGCAGGATGCCGATGCCCATGCCGATGATGGCGGAACGCAGCGCATTGACTATCTGGCTCCGGAACTCCGCCAGGGAGAAGCCGAATCCGCGGATACCCTTCATGCTGGGCTGGGCCATGAGCTCTTCCTTGCTGTTGCGGCTGGTTTCCGCGGCAGAGATGATCTCGCCGACAGCGAACAGGCCGACCATGACAGCCAGCATGTCAAATCCGCCCTTCAGGTTGCTGTTGCCGAAGGTGAAGCGGGCCGTGGCTTCCACGGTGTCCGTACCGACGGTGGAGACCATGAATCCGATAACACCGGCCAGCACGCCCTTGATCATGTGGTCCGCAGACAGCGTCGCGATCATGGACAGGGAGAAAATGGCAATGCTGAAAAACTCGAAGTTGCCGAAGTTGATGGCCACCTTCGCAATCTGCGGAGAGAGGAACATCAGGAGCACGGTGGAAAAGATGGTGCCCAGGAAGCTGAAGACAACGCCGACGCCCAGCGCCTTGGCAGCCTGTCCCTTTTTGACCATGGGGTGGCCGTCAAAGCAGGTAGCCACCGAAGACGGGGTTCCTGGAATGTGAAGCAGGATGGCGGAAATCAGACCGCCGGAAATGGCGCCGATAAAGAGGGCCATCAGGAGCGTCATGGCATCCGAGGATGTCATGGCATAGGTGACCGGCAGGAAAAGCGCGATTGCCATGGTAGCGGACAATCCCGGCAGTGCACCGAACACGATGCCCACGGCAACGCCCACAAACATGAAGATGATGCCCTGCAGCGTCAGGACCGTTGCAAAACCGTTTGCAATCAATTGACCAACACTCATGCTTTTGTCTCCTTTCTCTTCGATCAGAAGCCCAAGAGGCTTTCAATGATGCCACGGGGCAGCAGCTGCTGCAGTCCGATCCGGAATGCCACAAACACGAATGCCGTGAAGACCACCGAGATAATGGCGAACAGCACGATATTGCGCTTGTTGGCGGGTGCCAGCACCATCATCTGTGCGAACAGGAAGAGGACGGTGGAGAGGCAGAAGCCCAGACGGGGCAACAGAATGACATAGGCAATAATGACAATGAATGTCAGTACAACGGCGGAAAAGTCGGCTTTTTCCTCTTTACCTTCGTCATGGGACCTCATCTGCCGGATTCCGGAGATGATCAGCGCTACCGCAAGAACCGCCAGAAGAATTCCCAGAAAACGCGGGACAACCTGGGCGCTGGCATAGCTTGGAGTGATTTTGGGCCGCGTCTTGATCTGCGTCGTATTGTACAGATAAAACGCACTGAGTGCGAGCATCAGGACGCCCAGAATCAGGTCTTTGCATTTTTTAAATGACATATGCTTCCTCCTTCATGTTTCTGAATTAGACCTCCTGATCAGTATTGATGCAAATTCCATGCCAACTTTTCTCTCTTCCCCAATTTCTTTTTTCGCTTTTCTTTTTTCCGCTTTCCTGACCTTTCATTTCATTCGTGAAACTTTTTACCAGAAAAGTATTTCACATTGAACCACTTCTGTTTCAGTTTGAAATTGAAACATGGGTTCTATTTTCCAACGTTTCATTCCTGAACCCCTCGTCCCCGCATCTTTCATGTTATTCCTGTCTTTTCGGAGCATTGACATTTCTTCCCCTTATCATCCGGTCCCGAACCCGTTCTTCTGCAATTTTACCTATTTAAAAGGAAGCAATCTCTGAAGAAGATTTTTGTACCAGTATCAGGACAGGTTGGCACAGGTTTTGCATCTTATTTAGGCAGAGGGGTAAACCCTTACAAAAAATGAGGAGGAAAATCTCATGAAAAAGATGCTCGCTTCCCTGATGCTGGCAGTGCTTGTCCTGACCGCTGTTGTTGGTCTGGCAGAAGACTGGCCCACCCGCTCCATCGAACTGGTCGTTCCTGCCAATCCCGGCGGAGACACCGACGCCAACGCCCGTGCCCTTGCTGCTGCCCTGCAGGAAGAACTGGGATGGAATGTTATCGTGGCCAACATGGCCGGCGGCGCTGGTGCTGTAGCCTTCGAAGATGTTCTTGGCAATCCTGGCGACGGCTATCGCTGGGTATTCTATCACAGCGGCGCCTGCATCACCCAGCTGATGGGCATGTATGAAGAATTCAATGTTCTGGACGATTTCAAGCTGGCCGGCATGCCGGTGCTCGACTACTCCAATGCTTTCGTTATCAACAGCGAGAATGAGAAGTTCAAGGATGTAGCTTCCATGGTCGCCTACATGAAGGATCATCCGGGCGAGGTCACCTTCGCTACCGAAACCGGTTCCTTCACCCACCTGCATGTGCTTGCCTTCGAACAGGCTGCCGGCGTTTCCTTCAACATTGTTGATGCCGGAACTGCTGCCCAGAAGACCACCGAGCTCCTCGGCAAGCGTCTTGACGTCATCGGCACCCAGGCCGGTCTCGTCCGCGACTACCTCGACACCAAGCAGTTCACCTGCCTCGGCATCCTGGCCGATGAGCGCCTGGCTTCCCGCGACGATCTGCCCACGATGAAAGAAGCCGGCTATGACGTCGTATTCTCCAAGTTCTTCTATCTGGCCACGCCGAACTCTGCCGATGACAGCGTCGTCGCCGCCATGAACGCCGGCCTGCAGAAAGCCATTGAGAACCCGACCTTCAAGGCCTACTGTGAGAGTGCTCTCGTTAATCCCACCTACATGACTCCGGAAGAGACCGAAGCCTATTATCAGGAGCAGTATGACATCTATGCTTCCTATCTGGCGGATTACATCGAGTAATATTTCACCCGTTTTTCGCAGAGGGATATAGTTAGACTGTATCCCTCTTTTTTCTTGACATTGCATGTGCATTTCCTTTACAATTCACATAACCGCTATCCATCGTGCTCTGCACGTTGAGATATATAAAAGAAAGGAAGAACACCATGAAAAAGTCTCTTACCCTGATTGTCGCTCTGCTTCTGTGCATCGGCATCGCAAGCATCGCTTTCGCAGATCTTCCCAAGAAGATTGAAGTACAGCTTCCCGCATCCGCAGGCGGCGGCACCGACGTTGCAGGCCGTCAGCTTGCAGAGTACATCAACAAGAACACCAAGACCAACCTGACCATCAAGAACAATACCGATGGCGGCGGAGTTGTCGCCTATGAAACCATCCGTACCGCCAAGGGTGACGGAAGCAAGATCCTCTTCTTCCACTCCACCATGTGCATCAAGTATGCCACCGGCCTCTACAATCACAGCCCCGCTGATGAATTCAAAGTAGCAGCCGTTGGCCTGCCTTCCGAAAAAGGCGGCTATGTGCTGGTCGTTCCTGCCGAGAGCGGAATTACCGATGTGGACGGCTTCATCGCTGCTGCAAAGGAAAAGGCCGGCGATCTCAAGATCGGTGTGGAAACCGGCGGATCTTCCCACATCATGTGCGGTATCATGTCCGAGAAGCTCGGCATTGAACTGCGCTATGTGGAAGCCGGCCCCGATACCGAGAAGCTGACCGCTCTGGTCGGCGGAACCATCGACGCTGCCCTCGTTAATGCCAACCAGGCAAGACAGTACATCGAAGCCGGCAAGGTAAATGCTCTGGCCTGCTTCTCCTCCACCGATGAAGGCGGCCGCAACAGCGTTATCCCCGATGTGCCTTCCTTCAAGGAACTCGGCTATGACTGCGTATTCGGCACCTACTTCTATGTACTCCTGCCCACCTCCGCTTCCGATGACGTCGCCATCGCCATTCATGATGCCTATGCTGCAGCAGCCAGCGATCCCGAAGTCAACGAAATCCTGTCCAAATCCGGTTTCGGTATGGAAATCGCTCCCTATGAGGATGGCGCTGCTCTGCTCAAGGGCCAGCAGGAAAGCCTCGTAGCCGTCTGCCAGACTCTGGGACTTGCCAAGTAATTGCTGTTCCCGGCGTTTACAACACGACTCATGCGCCTTACTCACCTTGTCTGGGTAAGGCGCATTCTGTTCACTTTCTTTAAGGAGGCATTCCGTGAAAGTCAAGCGCGACCAGATCACCGGCGCGGTGCTGATTCTCATCGGCATCGTCTTTGCCGTCCTGATCTCTCAGTTCAGTAAACCGTTTACCCTCTCCTATCCCGGACCAAAGCTGCTTCCGGGCATCGGCGCCTTCGGCCTGATCATCTGCGGCATCGGCGTATTTGTCAACGGATGCAAGCAGAAAGAAGCCGACAAGCCGGTTCTCAGCCTGAAAGGACTCGTTCGGGTACTGGTCAGCTTCGCCATCCTCTGCCTTTACATTCTGGGCATGAAGTACCTCGGTTTCCTCATTGTTACTCCGGTAGTGCTCTTTATCATTACCACCTACTTCACCAAGGAAAGCGGTGTCGAAACCAAGCTCTGGGTCCGCATTGTCTTCTCCATCGCCGTCACCGCCGTGATCTGGCTGATGTATGTGGTACTCTTTGACATGGGCCTTCCTGTAGGCTTGTTGTTCGAGTAAAGGAGGGATACCATGTTAGCTTATCTGCCATATTCGCTTTCCCAGATCATCGTGCCCTTTAACTTTATTCTGATGTTCTTCGGCACGGTGATCGGCATCATCTTCGGTGCCATTCCGGGACTTTCCGGCACCATGGCCGTCATGCTGTTCATGCCGCTGACCTACACCATGGATTCCAGCACCGCCGTCATCTTCCTGCTGAGCCTGTGGATCGGCGGCTGTTCCGGTGCCTTCATCGGCTCCGTGCTCCTGGGCATCCCCGGCTCCGCTTCCGCCGTCGCCACCTGCTGGGACGGCCATCCCATGGCCAAGAAAGGCCTGGCCAGCAAAGCACTGGCCATCGGCATGACCGCTTCCTTCTTCGGCACGTTCTTCTCTGCCATCATCGGCGGACTGCTGGCGGAAAAGGTTGCTGACTTCGCCTTCGCCATGGGTCCTTGGGAATACACCGCCCTCTGCCTGGTCGCCATGACCATGGTGCTTGCCATTTCCAAGGGCAATATGTTCAAGGGACTGGCCGCCACCTGCATCGGCTTCCTGCTGGCATCCGTCGGCTACTCCCCCATTGATGCCGAACCCCGCTTCATCTTCGACAATATGTACCTGATGGGCGGCCTCGGCATGATCGTCGTGCTGACCGGTATCTTCGCCGTCGCACATATCCTGGTCACCTTCGGAAAGGGCTTTGACCCGGTTCCTGAAGTCAGCAAGGAAGGTCTCCGTGGCTTCGGCCTTACCGGCAAGGATATCCGCGAGGAACTGTCCAACATCATCCGTTCCTTCCTGATCGGCCTCGGCATCGGCTTCCTGCCGGGCATGGGCTCCGGACTTTCCAACCTGGTTGCCTATTCCAGCGCCAAGAATGCTTCCAAGCATCCGGAAGAATACGGAAACGGTGCGGCAGGCGGCATCTGGGCTCCGGAAATTGCCAACAATGCCGCTATCGGCGGCGCCATGATCCCCATGGCTGCCCTGGGTATTCCGGGTGACTCCACCACCGCCCTGCTGATCGGCGCCCTGACCATCCACGGCCTCGAGATGGGCCCCATGGTCTTCAAGAACAGCGGCAATGTTGTCTACCTGATGTTCATCACCGTCGCCATCGTTGCTCTCCTGGTCTTCCTGATCCAGGCGGTCTGCAAGCGCTGGTTCCCCTACATCCTGAAGGTCCCCAGCTGGTACATGTACCCCGCTCTTCTGATCATCTGTCTGGCCTCCGCCTATGTGGATTCCGGAAACCTCTACAAATGCGGCATGATGATGGTCTTTACTGCGGTCGGCATCCTGATGAGCCTGGGCGGACTTCCCTCTTCCCCGCTCATCCTGGCCTTCATTCTGAGCCCCATCATGGAGAAGAACATGCTGCGCGCTTTCCAGAACACCGGCACCTGGACCACGTTCTTCACGCGTCCCGTATCCTGTGTCCTGATGATCATCGCCATCTTCTGCATCTTCTCTCCGCTGCTTACACCACTGATCAAGAAAATACTTCCGTCCAAGAAGGCCTGAGCCTCTGCGGAAAGCCGGGGCTTCGGCCCCGGCTTCTTTATTCGTTTCAAGGAGGAACGGTTCCATGTCCTTAAAAGAAGATTACGCCCGTTACATGAATAAGCGGGCAGAGATGGCAAAAGACCGTCTCGGTTCCCTGTGGCTCAACCAGGAAGAGCGCTATGTGCATCCTTTCCGCATTTTCGGCAACGTATGGTATGTAGGCGATTCCTGGGTCTGCGTACACCTGATCGATACCGGCGACGGACTCCTGCTGATCGATTCCGGCAACTGCGGCGCCACTGCCATGCTCATCCAGGCCATCTGGGAAGCAGGCTTCAATCCTGCCGATGTCCGCTGGATCATCCACTCCCATGGTCACCTTGACCACATCGGCGGCGCCGTCTTCTTCAAGAGAATGTTCGGCACCCAGCTGCTCCTGGGAGAGCCGGATGCCCGCATGTTCCGGGAACGTCCCTGGATTTCCGGTATTCAGGATTCCCATAATGACGCCGATGCCCTTTTTGAGCCGGACGTGGAAATCCATGAAGGTGATGTTCTGACCTTCGGCAATACCACCATGGAATTCCATATGGTGCCTGGGCACACGGATGGCTGCATCGCCATCTTCTTCGATGCCCGTAACGGTGATGAAGTCCGCCGCTGCGGCTATTACGGCGGTTTCGGATTCAATACCCTGCAGAAGGAATACCTGCTCGAGATCGGTGATCCCGAATACAAAACCCGGCAGGTCTACCTGGACAGCCTGGCCAGCGTGCGGGACCAGAAAGTGGAAGTCTTTCTGGGCAATCACTGCATCAACAATGACACCCTTGGCCGCCGCCAGCAGCAGATCGCCCATCCGGAAGGACCCAATCCCTTTATCGACGATAAAGCCTGGGCTGCCTATCTGGACAAGAAGCGGGATGAGCTGCTTGCCTTCATGCAGGATCCCAAAAACAACTGAGGAGGTTTCCCGATGAACAGTCCCATTATTACCAAAATGGAAGTCATCCCGGTAGCCGGTTATGACAGCATGCTGATGACCCTCTCCGGTGCCCATGCCCCCTGTTTTACCCGCAACCTGGTGGTGCTGACCGACAGCTGCGGCCACACCGGCATCGGCGAGATTCACGGAGGCGATTACACCCACGACGGCCTCATGGCCATGCGCTCCCTGGTTGAAGGCGCTCCGGTGGCCTGCTACCGGGAAGTGCTCCAGAAAATCCATAAACTGACCGATTCCCATGATGATGACGCCAGTGAAGGCATTCAGACGCTGGACATCGCCAAGCTCAAATATGTCGTCCGCAGCGAATGGGCCATTGAATGCGCCATGCTGGACCTGCTGGGCCAGTTCCTGGAGGTTCCCATGTGCCAGCTGCTGGGCGAAGGCCAGCAGCGCAAGGAAGTGGAAATGCTCGGCTACCTGTTCTACATCTCCGATAAAAAGAAGACGCCGGCAGATGCCATGCAGTACCTGGACGAATCCGACAGCAGCGATCCCTGGTTCCGTTTCCGCCGGGAAGAAGCGCTGACCCCCGAGCGGATCGTAGAGGAAGCGGAAGCCGCCGCCGAAAAGTACGGATTCCGGAACTTCAAGCTGAAGGGCGGCGTGCTCTCCGGCGAAGAGGAAATGCGTGCGGTCTGCGCCCTCAAGAAACGGTTCCCGGATGCGCGAATCAATATCGATCCCAATGGCGCCTGGAGCCTCCGGGAAGCCATTGACCTGTGCAAGGACAAGCACGGCATCATCACCTATGTGGAAGACCCCTGCGGCCCGGAAGCCGGATTCTCCTCCCGGGAAATCATGCGGGAATTCAAGAATGCCACCCAGTTCCAGGTTGCCACCAACATGATTGCCACCGACTGGCGCCAGTTCTATCACACCGTCTCCCTCACCGCCTGCGATATCATTCTTGCAGACCCGCATTTCTGGGGCTTCGACGGTGCCATCCGCATGAGCCAGCTGCTGGATAAATGGGGCCTGACCTTCGGCATTCACTCCAATAACCACTTTGACATCACCCTGGCGGCCTTCGCCCAGGTCGGTGCCGCCGCTGTCGGCAGGGTTGCTCCGCTGGATACCCACTGGATCTGGCAGGACGGCCAGAACCTGCTGGAGAATACGCCGCAGATCGTCAACGGCATGCTCCAGGTTCCGGATGCTCCGGGCCTCGGCGTCAAGCTCAACTGGAACCGGGTAAAGGAAGCCAATGACCTCTATAACCGGCTGCCCAGCCATGACCGCAACGATGCCATGGCCATGCAGTACCTGATTCCCGGCTGGAAGTACGACCATAAGAAGCCCTGCCTCGTACGTTAATCTCCCCCTCTGCCTGTGAGGAAACAGTATGATCAATATAGCCTTTGTCGTTCCGGACCAGTCCCTGGTAAAGGTGGTCCATAAAGCCTGGGCGCTGCATGAGCGCATTTTCGGCGCATCGCCGGACCTGCGCTATACGGTGGACTGCGCCATCGCACCGGATGTCGTCCTTTCCAAACATTATGATGCGGACGTCATTGGCAGCCGCGGCGGTACTGCGGCCGCTCTGAAGGACCGGAACGTGCTCATGCCCGTTGTGGAAATCCCCATTACGGCCAACGATATGGTAACCTCCATTCATAAAGCCATGGACCGGTACGGGCAGGTCCCCATTGGCGTCGTCGGCACCCTGAACACCATCCGTGCCACGTACTTCATTCAGGAAACGCTTCCGGTGACAGTGAAGGCCTATCCAACTGCCTCCGTTTATATGCGCGACCTGATTGACGGCATGGAGCGTGCTGTTGCAGACGGCAGCCAGCTGATCCTTTCAGGCCATAAAACCTGTCACTACTGCGACGAGCACGGCATTCCCGCCGGCCTGATCGAGTCCTCTGTGGAATCCGTGTTCCTCGCCATCACCGAAGCCAAGCGCTGTGCCAATGTTGCCGCTGTGGAGCGGGAAAACTCCATGATCTTCCGGGCCACCCTGGACCATGTCTATGAAGGCATCATCACCGTGGATAAGGATCACATTATACGCACCTTCAATCCTGCCGCCGCGAAGATGCTGAACCGGCAGGCCCAGGACTGCATCGGGCGTTCCGTCCGGAACGCCCTCCCGGAAGGCAAGCTGAGCGCCATTCTGCTGAGCGGACAGACCACCACCAATGAAATCGTCCGCATTCTCGGCAGCAACTACGTTGTCAACAGCCTTCCCATGGAACAGGGTTCCGAACTGATCGGCATGCTGGTCACCTTCCAGGCGGCCAATGCCATTACCGATGCCGAACACCGGCTGCGCGACCGGATGCGTGATTCCGGTCATATTGCCAAATATCAGTTTGACAGCATTCTCGGCGACAGCGATTCCCTGCGTGCCGCCATCTACCAGGCTAAACGCTTTGCCAAAGTCGACAGCAATATTCTGCTCTACGGAGAAACCGGTACCGGCAAGGAGCTCTTTGCCCAGTCCATTCATAATGAATCGGAACGCGCGCCCAATCCTTTTGTCGCCGTCAACTGCGCCGCCATCCCCGAAAACCTCATGGAAAGCGAGCTCTTCGGCTATGAAGGCGGTGCATTTACCGGCGCATCCAAAACCGGCAAGGCCGGCCTCTTCGAAGCCGCCCATACCGGCACCATCTTTCTGGATGAAATAAGTGAAATTCCGCTCACGCTTCAGAGCCGTCTGCTGCGCGTCATTCAGGAAAGGGAAGTCCGCCGTGTCGGCGGAAACCGGGTCATTCCCATCGATGTGCGCATCATCTGTGCCACCAACCGGGACCTGCAGGCCATGATCCGGGAAAAACGTTTCCGGGAAGACCTCTACTACCGCCTGCGGGTGCTTTCCATCCATCTGCCTCCCCTACGGGAACGGCAGGGAGACCTGGCCCTGATCCTCCAGCATTACCTGAGCTATTACGGGCACAAGTTCGGCATGGGGCAGCTGGTGCTCTCTCCGGAAGCCATTTCCCTGGCAGAGCGCTACAGCTGGCCCGGAAACATCCGCGAAGTGCGGAACATCTCCGAGCAGCTGGCAGTGCTCAGCGACAACCAGATCATTTCCGCAGCAGACATGGCAGCCGTCCTTCCCATGGTCCGGCAGCCTGTCCCCTCCGAGACACAGCCCGCTGCAGCTTCCTCCGATGACTCTCTCGTCGCCATGGAAGCGCAGAAAATCCGGGAAGTCCTTGCCAGAACCAACAGCAGAAAAGAAGCTGCTGCCATTCTCGGTCTCAGCAAAACCACCCTCTGGCGCAGATGCCGGGAGCTGGGAATCGAATAATTTAGGAGTAAACATGAACAGAAAAATCGCCGTCGTTCTACCGGTTTTATCTTCCTCCCAGCGGGACCGCATTGCCCGGGAAGCAGCCTCGCTGGGCTTTTCTACCCTCTTTTTTGAGGATACCGCATCTGCCATTCCCCATCTTTCTGATGTGGAAATCATCCTTGGCCAGGATGCAAAACTGATTCCCAATGCTCCTTCCCTGAGATGGATTTGCACCCCCTCTGCAGGCGTTAATCCGTATGTGGATGATTCCCTCTATCACTCCCCTGACGTGCTGCTGAGCAACTCTTCCGGGGCTTACGGCGTAACCATCTCCGAGCATATCGTCATGGTCACCCTTGCCCTCATGCGCAGGTCGTCCGAATACCGGGAAATTGTTGCGGAACGCAAATGGATCCGCAACCTGACCATCCGCTCCATCCGCGACAGCCGAATTACACTCCTGGGAACTGGCGATATCGGCAGGAAAGCGGCTGCCCGCCTCCGTGCCTTTGATCCTGCCTGCATCCTCGGCGTCAGCAGGACCGGAAAACCTGATCCGCTGTTTGATCATAATTACACCCTGGATGCCCTCGATTCCCTGCTGCCAAAGACGGATGTGCTAATCATGTCTCTCCCCGGAACACCGGAAACCACGCATCTGATGAATGCTGAGCGCCTTGCCATGCTCCCCCGGGATGCCTATCTCATCAATGTTGGCCGCGGCACCGCCCTTGACGAAAATGCTCTTGAAGCGCTCATGCGGGCCGGCCATCTTGCCGGAGCCGCCCTGGACGTGTTTGAAACCGAGCCGCTGCCTGCAGACAGCACGCTGTGGACCTGTCCCCGGGTCTTTATCACTCCTCACAATGCCGGCAACATGACCCTGGGCTATACCGTCGACCAGATCGTTTCCCTCTTCCTTGAAGATCTGACCCGTTATGCGAATAATCTTCCGCTTCTGCGCCAGGTAGACCGGCGACGCGGTTACTGATCTGGTCACCTATTCCTTTCATCATAACGCTCTCCTGAATAACAAAATGCTGCCATGGACTAATCATCACCTGCTTTAGTCCATGGCAGTTTCATTTTGTGTAATCCAGTTTCTGCATACGGTTCCGAAGGATGTCCGCTGCATCCGCTTCGTGAAGCTTTGTTGCACGATGTCTGGCTCCCGTTAGTCCTTCTCTTTTTCAGTTTTACCTTCGAATTAGAATAGATAATGCCCTGTCATTATCTAATCTAAATAATTCTAATTACGATTAGTCTAATTTAGATTAGAATTATTTAGATTTGCCTAATTTACATTTGATATCAAATAAATGGTTGCTTTATAATAGCAGCAAAGCAGGAAGGAGTGATTACCTTGTTTTATTTCCGAGAAGAAGAGTTTCGTCAGCTGGATCGTTTTCTTTCATCTCCAACTGCAAAGGCCCTGGCAGTATATGGCAGACGTCGTGCCGGGAAAACCCGTCTAATCACCGAATACATACAGAACAATCCACAAAAATGCTTTTTTTTGTACTATCAGTGTACCAGTTATGACTACAAAACCTGTCTGACCGATTTTCTTTCTGTCCCCAGGAGACTGTTTCCGAATATCCTCTTCCCTGCCTCCCTGCCCTCTTTCAAAGATGCATTCGTGCTTCTTGGACAGGCTCTGTCTGACAGCCTCTGCATTATTATCGATGAGTTTCCTTATCTTGCAAAAAAGAATGAGAATGCACCGCTGGAATTCCAGTGGATCATCGATCATGGCCTTGGCTCCATCAAATTAATCCTTTCCGGTTCCAATCTCTCTTTCATGAAAACTCAGATCAGCAATCTCGAAGCCCCGCTGTATGGACGCTTCGATGAAATCATGGAAGTTCGCCCTTTTTCTTTCAGACAGGTACTTTCCCTTTTTCCTGATCTGGATGATGCCATGAAAGTCTACGCAATGACCGGAGGTGTTGCCCAGTATGTCACTTTCTTTTTGAATTATCCATCTGTTGAAGATGCCATTGCTGCTTTATTCTTTTCACCGGACGGACGACTGGTACGTGAAGCCCCCAATATGCTTCTCCAGGAGCTCCGGGATCCTACGACATACGAGCAGATTCTTCGGGCTATGGGAGGAGTCAGTAAAAGCACTCCTCAGATTGCAGCACAAAGCGGATTGGACAATAAAATCCTGTCTCCATACCTTAATCGTCTTCAAAATCTTCAGTTGATCTCAAAGGTTGCCAATCCTCTGTCCAATGAAAAGAAAATACAGCGTTTTCGTATCACAGATGCCCTTTTCCGTTTTCACTATACGTTTATCGAACCCAATATGTCCCTGATCAATTCCCTGCGTGAATTGGCGATGAATTACATCCTGAACAATCATTTCAATGAGTTTGTTGGAATTACTTATCAAGATGTGATCCGTGAAAACTGCTTTCAGTATGCTCTCGATCAAAAGCTTCCCTTTATGCCGCGCACACTCGGAAAATGGTGGGGTCCGGTTTACATCAACAACTCCTGGCAGGAATCTGAAGTTGACCTGATCGCTTACGATGACCATCATCTGCTCGTTGGAGAATGCAAATATCGCTCTAAAGCAGTTGGAATGCAGGAGTTTGACAGTCTGAAACAGAAAGCTCAGTTCATTCCATCAAAACAGCGGGAGCTTTTCTATCTACT
The DNA here is from genome assembly GCA_947167215.1 of uncultured Clostridia bacterium. Classification (GTDB taxonomy): domain Bacteria; phylum Bacillota; class Clostridia; order Christensenellales; family Aristaeellaceae; genus Ventricola. The sequence continues at coordinate 4,595 of CAMVHE010000054.1, read as the reverse complement.
TGCGAGCAAGAGCGGATTTACTGACGACATCCGTTCGCTTTCCGATCCACATCTGATTCTGATTGATCAGGTCTGAAGCCATTATTCTCGAAGAATTCCGTATGCCAGCTTTCCTGTTTCTCTCCGGATACTTCACAGGGATATACACAAAGCGGCACGCAATGCCTTCAGAATCTCCACAATTCCCTTTCTGATTTACATCACACACTGTTTCCTGTCTGCAGGGAAACACGACTTTCTGATGCCGCTGTATCTTCAACGTTATTTTTCAGCCGGCTCTTCTGTCGAATTTTCCCTGCTGCCAGTCCGTATCAAAAAAGAAGCCGGTTTTCCGGCTTCTTTTTATGTCCCTGGTTCTGTTCTGTTCCGCCCATTCTTCCGGTTCAGAATAAACCTTGCAATGGGTTTTTCAAAACAATAGGTCAGCAGGACAGAAACCACGAAAGCAACGGCAAAGCATGCAAGCGTATAGGTGACCTGCCAGGTGTGGTCTCCGCTGTAATTCGGGTTTTCAAACTCACTGGGGATCAGACGAAATCGCAGGATCCAGACTGCCAGCGTCTGATGCCAGATATAAAACTGCATGGAAACAGATGCCGCAAATTTCATCACACGATTTCCCAGCAGCAGCTGCAGCGGTCTTCCTGCATTTGCCGCCGTCAGAATCCACAAACAGCCCAGCAGCGCCATCGGCAGACGGTGAATCATCTGTCCGGTGCGGATTTCCTCAAAGCTTCCTGCAGCCGACTGCTCGGCAGCCAGCCGGAGAATCCCGATGAAAACACCAAGGGATGCTATCCCCAGGAAAATGCGGACTGCTGCCGGAAGGTTCCTTGCAGACAGCCTGGTATGAAGCTGTGCGGCCATCATGCCCAGGACAAACACATCAATGTATGCGGGCAGCTGATTGAAGTAAATGCTCGTATCCGGAACGGCACGGATGAGATAAAGCTTGTATGCGGAAGAAACAGCCAGCGCGCAGAAGAGCACCAGCAGCTTCCGTTTTCTGAACCCCCGCGCCAGTACCGGGAACAGCAGATAGAACTGCATTTCCACCACGATGGTCCACAGTGCTGCATTCAGGTTGGTATTCACATACGTGTCCACCCGGAAAAGCTGCGTGAAAGTCAGATGTGTCAGCAGGTCCCGGATCAGGAACTCCCGGGTATGGTACATGCCGGTAGCGAGGGCCATGATCAGGCAGATCCCGATGCACAGCAGATAGGAAGGAAGGATCCTTGCCAGCCGTTTCCGGTAAAAAAGAAGGGGATCCGGCAACGGGTCTCCTTCTGCAAGATGCGTATAGGGCAGATACAGACAGAAGCCGCTGATGAGGATCATGAGGTCGACCCACATATAGCCGGACCGGACCAGGGGATCCAGGCTGATAAAGCGGCCCAGAACCGTGAATCCGGGATAGAGCCATGACTGCTGCCAGATATGAAACCATCCGATGACGAAAATGGAGATGACCCGGATGCCGTCGCAAACGGATACATATCCTGCCTTTCCTTCTCCTTTTCCGGCGTTCTGCATGAAACCTCCTCAGTAAATGACGATATCGACTTCATCCTCGGCATTGGTGCCGGTATGTCCTTCAATGGTCACCGCGATCCGGTGCGGCAGACAGACAATGGTTCCTGCGCGGTTATGGATTTTTCCCTGATGCATGCACAGATGGTCCCGGCAGTTGGCTTCCTCCATCCAGGCAAATCCGCCTTCCACCTTCACCACATTGTGGCTGCCGTCCTCCTGATCGAAGGAATAGCTCCCGTTCAGGGCCAGCGGGCGCCGCAGCACTTCCTCGCCATCCTGTGTCACCACCACATCGGCGTTTTCCACGTTCCCGGTCAGCCTGGCGATGCCGAACAGGATCCCGGCCGCCAGCAGAAACGCCAGGATTAGCAGGATTTCTTTCCTCTTCACTGCTTCTCCTCCTCGCCGGCGTTCTGCAGTGGCTCGCTGTCCCGGACGCTGGTCAGGCGCAGGATACTGCCGTCTGCCAGTACCTTCAGCGTCAGGGTGCCGTTGCGCAGATTGACCACCTGGTAAACTGCCCGCGTCGGATAAGGTTCTTCCCCTACGTACAGTTCATAGCCGCTGCCTCCGTAGCACGCTTCCCGGCCTGCCAGGGTGCAGGTGCCGTCCCGGCGGAAGATATACTCCACGCCGGACTTGTCCTTCCAGCGCCCGATGACCGCATAGACATAGGCATCCAGCAGTTTCGCCGCCTTGCTGTTGCCGGGAATGGCCTCCAGATACGGCAGCGCATCCAGCGGCCGGTTCTGTCCGATAAGCTCCTGGGCCCGTCCCAGCCGCGCTGCTTCCAGCATGGCGGGAATATCCCGGTAGCGTTCGGGCAGCTTCTCTGCCGCATAGGGAAGCAGGGTCCGGATCACTCCTTCATAATTGCCGTTCTCTGCATCCAGCCTGGCGCTGACGTACGCTGCGGACAGCCATGCATCCTCGCACCGCGTCACCCGCTGGGCAGCATCCTCATAGCTTCCCAGTTCCGCAAAAGCAACCGCCGCATCCCGGTACTCCCCGTTTTTCTCCAGGGCTTCCGCCATGGCATACCGGGCACGGAAAACGCCCTCCTCTGCATCCAGATAGGTGCCGCAGGCCTGGTACCAGGTAACCGCATCTTCGTATTCCCCGGCATCATAGGCTGCCTTCGCCAGCTGGTACCGGCAGCGGTTCATCTGCCGGACCACGGTTTCCGTCGGCTGTGCCTGGGAGAGCCAGGACAGGGCTTCCTCGAAATTGCCCGTCACCATGGCCGCGTCCGCCAGCTGCTGCCGGCAGGCTTCCGCCCGCTCGGCCGCATCTTCGTATTCGCCAAGGTCCAGGAAACGCAGCAGGGCATTTTCCGCCTCTCCGCTCTGCAGCTCCTTCATGGCCAGCGAATACATCAGGCTCTCGGCCCGTGCCCTTGCGTCCGAATAATCTCCCAGTGAGGCAAATTCCACGGATGCGGCCTCGGTCAGCCCTTCTTTCTGCAGCTTTTCCGCATAGCCGTATACTGCCTGATTGTACAGGGCCGATACTTCCGCCGTCCTTGTCATCTGGGAAAGCCATCCGATGGCCGTTTCCTCGTCGCCGGCATCCATTGCCTGCTGGGCAAGGGTCATGGCGGCATCTGCAAACAGTTCAGAGGCATCCAGGTATCCTTCCGCCATCTTCAGCTGCTCGGCAGCCGCTGTCAGGTTGTCCTCCGTCAGGGCGGCAACACCTGCCTCATAGCGGCATTCCCTGCCCAGTTCCTCGGCGGATTCATACAGGCCGAGACTTTCGTAGAGCATGGCCGCATCCTGCAGCTGGCCCTTTTCCTTCTTTTCCCCGGCCAGCGCATACCTGGCCCTGCGCAGCAGCGACACCGTATCCGCCAGTCCGGTCACCTTTTCAAACTGTTCGCAGGCTTCTGCGTACTTTTCTTCCCGCAGCAGCTGGCGCCCGTACAGATAGATGCAGTCATCCCGCTGGGCTTCGGCATCGCTGTATCCGCCCAGTTCCGTAAACCGTTCGATGGCCATCGGATACTGAAGCTTTTCCTTGGCTTCCCTGGCAATGGAATAGACCAGCTGGTTCCGCTGGGCAATCGCTTCCGCGTTCTCGGGAAGGGAGGCAAAAAGCTGCTCCGCTTTCGCCAGGTTTCCCTCCTGCCAGGCCAGGATTCCCTGTTTCAGGACCGCCGCTTCATAGAGCGTCCGGTCTCCCAGCGCCTCCGCCCGGCCGACGGCCTGCGAAAGGGTTTCCTCCGTTCCGGCATCGATCAGCCGTGATACGATCACCCGTTCGGCTTCCTCCACCTTTTCCGCGGCTCCGAACTGGCCTTTCCACCATTTTTCCACGGTATCGTAGAGGGTTTTGGCGTCCGCCGCCTTCCCCTCCGCCATGCGGGCATCCGCAGTCTTCAGGATTCCCAGGGGCAGCGCCCAGCGGAGGCCGGCCAGGAGGATGGCCACCACGGCCAGCAGGACGATGACCCTGCGGTACTTGCGGCGTTTCCTGCGCCGCAGACGCTGGGCCTCCATCACTTCCTTCTCTGTCTGGCGGGAGGACCGCTCCACATTTTCCCGGCTCTGCTGCTGCAGCGCCCTTTCCTTTTCCCCCAGGGTGCTGTCGATGGCCGCAAAGGAATACATCCGGAGCACAAAGCCCCGCTCCCGGTGGCATCGCATGCAGATTTCATCACTGGTGCGGTTCGCACGGCCGCAGACGCAGAGCCAGACCTTGTCATCCTCCCGGGCATAACCGGCCGCATCCGGACCGGCAACGGAGCGCAGACGGTCCAGTTCATGGCCCTCCGGCAGCAGATTGCTTTCATACTCCCGGACATTGCGTTCTTCCCGGCGCCAGAGCACCCCGTCCCGGAACCAGACTTTCTCCACGCTGGCCTCCACCCGGGTGGCACCGTCCACGTGTTCGGGGCGGAAGCTTGCGGAATAAAGGGCTTCGCCAATGGAACGCACGCTCTGGCGCACCAGGCGTCCGCCCAGACGGATCCCGGCATCGTCAAAGCAGATGATATTCATCTGGATGCTGTCCACTTCTTTTTCACCAAGATTGCGGAAATCTATGTCGCAGACCATCTG
>CAMVHE010000053.1 GCA_947167215.1 uncultured Clostridia bacterium | reverse complement strand
AAAGGAAGTGAATCAACGTGATCGAACTGGAACTGTATCGCCAGCAGCTGGCAAAAATCCGCGAAAGCATTGTTGAGGCAGGTGAGTCACTTTAACATCGCCGGCCTTGAAGAGCAGTTGGCAGAACTGCGGGAGACGATGAATGAACCGGACTTCTGGTCCGACCTGACAAGGTCCACAGAGGTCAGCAAAAAAGTACGTATAGCGGAAAACAAGATCAACCACTGGAAAAAGCTTCAGACCAGAGCGGATGATGTCGATGCTACCATGGAACTGGCAGAAGAGATGGAAGACGAAGATCTGGTAACCGAAGCGGGAAATGAAATCAAATCGCTGCAGGAAGATCTGGAAGCACTGCGCCTGGAAACCCTGCTGCGCGGAGATTATGATTCAAACAATGCATATCTTTCCCTGCATGCCGGTGCAGGCGGAACGGAGGCCCAGGACTGGACACAGATGCTGTTCCGCATGTATACACGCTACTGCGAGCGGCATGGATACCAGGTGAAGGTGCTGGACCTGCTGGAGGGGGACGAAGCAGGCATCAAGAGCGTCACCTTTGAGGTGGACGGTGATAATGTCTATGGTTTCCTGCGGGGAGAAAAAGGCGTCCACCGGCTCGTCCGCATCAGCCCCTTCGACTCCAATGCCAGACGGCATACCAGCTTCTCATCGCTGGATGTCGCTCCGATCATCGACGATGATATGGAAGAGCTGAATATGGAAGATGTGCGTATTGATACCTATCGTGCCTCGGGCGCCGGCGGACAGCACGTCAACCGGACGGACTCGGCAGTCCGTATGACGCACATTCCCACGGGAATTGTCGTGCAGTGCCAGAACGAGCGGAGCCAGGTGCAGAACAGGGAAGTCGCACTGCGCATGCTGAAAAGTAAACTGGTGGAACTGCACGAGCGGGAGCGCGAGCAGAAAATGGCAGATATCAAGGGTGAAATGAAGAAGATTGAATGGGGAAGCCAGATCCGTTCCTATGTCTTCCATCCGTATTCCTTGGTGAAAGACCACCGGACCAACTATGAGACCAGCAATGTGGATGGTGTCATGGACGGCGAACTGGATGGATTCATCACTGCGTATCTGCAGATGCAGTAATAATAAGGCGGGTGTGACCACCCGCCTTTTGAAGATGTGGAAATCAGACAATGCAGGAAAAATCAAAGAATGTGCTGATGGCGATATGCACGGCACTGATTGTACTATTATCCATAGCCGGATCCCTGAGCGCCGCCGTGGTGCGGGAGGCGGAGGATGCGGAGTTTTACAGTACGCGTTCCCGACAGGCAGTGCAGGAGTATCTCCGGCAGATGGAAAGTGACCTGGATGCGTCCGCATACATCGGGATGTCCGAAGCGGAACAGCAGCAGTTTGCCGGAGAAATGAGCGCCTGGATGAAAGGCGAAGGGGAACTGCCGGACGGGCTGAACAGCGATGAGAAGCTGCATATGGAAGATGTCCGGAGAATTATCCGTACGGCAAAGGCTTTATCCCGGGGATGCACGGTGGCGGCCATGATGATTGCCCTCCTGGTGATCTGGATGTCGGCCATGTCCGGGCCGAAGGACGCGGCAAAGCCGATCGCCATTGGTGCGGTCCTTTCCGTGCTGCTCCTGGCAGGCACTGTGGCGGCAGGCCGCGGCATGGGTTTTGATGCTGCATTTATCCGGATGCATCAGCTGCTGTTTACCAATGACCTCTGGCTGATGGATCCGGCAACGGACATTTTAATCCGCATGATGCCTTCGAATCTGTTTGAGGCGGAGCTGCTGCGGGTGATGCAGCGCGGCGCTCTGATGGCAGTACTTACGCTTGCGGCATTGTGCATATTCGGAATGATGCTGTCCGGGCAGATCCGACGAATGGAACAGGAAGGAAAAAACAAGTGAGCTATGAGAAGGATGCTGCAAGGCAACTGGCAGCATTGCGTGAAAAGCAGAAAGCAGACATACTGGCAATAGAATCCAGCTGTGATGAGACGGCGGCAGCCGTGATCCGGAACGGCAGGGAGATCATATCTTCTGTCATCCATACCCAGATCCCCCTGCATGCCATGTATGGCGGGGTGGTTCCGGAGATTGCCTCCCGTCAGCATGTGGAGAGCATTACCCCGGTAATCGATGAGGCACTGCGCCGGGCGGATATGACCGTGCAGGATGTGGATGCTATTGCGGTGACATACGGGCCGGGACTGGTCGGGGCGCTGCTGGTCGGGGTATCTGCTGCAAAGGCCCTGGCCTATGCAGCCGGCAAGCCCCTGATCCCGGTCAATCATATTGAAGGACATGTCAGTGCAAACTTTATTGCACATCCGGACCTGGTGCCGCCGTTTGTGTGCCTGGTCGCTTCCGGCGGACACTCTCATATTATCCGCGTCAATGATTACGGTGACTATACCCTGCTGGGCCAGACCGCGGATGATGCGGCTGGGGAAGCGTTTGATAAGGCGGCACGGGTGCTGGGACTGCCCTATCCGGGAGGCCCGCTGCTGGACAAGCTTGCCCGGGAGGGAAATCCGGATGCATTGCCGCTGCCTCACGTGAAGACGCCGGGGCGGTATGACTACAGTTTTTCCGGACTGAAAACCGCACTGATCAACCAGGTGCATAAAATGCGCATGAAGCAGGAAATGCTTTCCGATGCGGACGTTGCGGCAAGTTTTCAGCAGGCGGTGGTAAAGCAGCTTGTGGAAAAGACCATGCTGGCGGCGGAGGATACGCATGCGGACACCGTTGCCCTGGCAGGAGGAGTTGCCAGCAATTCGGCGCTCCGGATGCGGATGAATGAGGCATGCCAGAAGCGCGGAATCCGGCTGGTGATGCCGCCGCCGGTGCTCTGTACGGATAATGCGGCAATGATCGGCAGTGCCGGTTTTTACCAGATGCTGCGGGGCGTTGAGCCGGACCTGGCACTGAATGCATGTCCGTCGCTGTCCCTTCAGATGCGTTCCATGGAATAGAACTTGTGGAAAAGTGGAAAACCCCTGTGGAAAACCCCGAAATTCTTGAAAACAAAAGCAAAAAAACGGAAGAACCGGATGTGGATAAGCAGTGTATATGCGGTGGATTCCTGCGGAAAGCCGCCGCATATGCCGGAAAACACTGTACCGGAGAAGAAGTTATGCACAGAATACTGTGGAAAACTAATGGAAGTATGTGGAAAAGTCTGTTGATAAGTTCTGCGGGGGACGGAGGGATATCCGGGGCTTCGATAACAAAAGTTCTTTAAAAATCTGCTCCGGACGCGGAAAATGAATAAGTCTGGAATGAATGATGCAGAATAACTCCAAATCTTTTTCTTGACAGCTTTTTTTTGCAGTGTTAAACTAAGTGCACTTTTCAACTTTACAGGAATGAAGCGATGAAGAGGATAAAGCCGTTCCGGAGCGGACAGCGAGGAAGCGTTGGTGTGAGGCTTCTGCGCAGATGGACGGTCATAGTCACCTCCGAGCTGCATGCTGAAATTCAGTAGGTCTGCCGGGTGCTGCCCGATACAGCAGTGTATGCATTTATTGCATCATGAGTGTGCTATGCACAGAATTTAGGTGGTACCGCGAAGACAACCTTTCGCCCTAAACAGGAGGGAAAGGTTGTTTTATTTATTAATGAGAGGGTTTCGAAATATGAAATTGTGTGGAGCAGCAATTCTCATTGAATGTCTGATTGAACAGGGTGTAAAAACCATATTCGGATTTCCGGGCGGAGCCGTGCTGCCTATCTATGATGAGCTTTACAAACGCCAGGACCGGATTGACCATATGCTCATGGCCCATGAACAGCATGCCGGACATGCTGCGGACGGATATGCCAGAGCGACAGGCAGGACAGCAGTCTGTCTGGCAACCAGCGGCCCCGGTGCAACCAATCTGGTCACGGCAATTGCCACGGCCTATATGGATTCTTCCCCGGTGGTCTTTGTGACGGGAAATGTTCCCCAGAGCCTGATGGGCACGGATTCCTTCCAGGAAGCGGATATTTCCGGTATTACCATGCCGATCACCAAGCACAATTATCTGGTTACCGATGTCAATAAGCTCGCGGAGATTGTGAGGGAGGCCTTCTTCCTTGCCAGCTGCGGACGTCCGGGCCCGGTGCTGATTGACATTCCCAAGGATGTGCAGATTGCGGAAACGGAATATGAGCCTCTGACCGGGGAAGAGAATACCAATAAGAAGTGGATCGCCAGACATCCCATGCTTCCGGTAAAGCCGGAAGGGGAGATGCTCGAAAAATACAAGGCGAAAGTTGAACCGCGGATTCTCAAGGCAGCGGAGCTGATCAACCAGGCGCAGCGCCCCCTGATCTATTATGGCGGCGGCGTCATCATGGCGGATGCCCAGAGAGAACTGCTGACGCTGGCAGACCTGGTGGATGCACCGGTTGCCACGACCCTGATGGGTCTGGGCGGCGTTCCCTTTGGAAACCCGAGGATGCTGGGCATGCTGGGCATGCACGGCACCCATGCGGCCAATATTGCGATGCAGCGCTGTGACCTGCTGATTGCCGTCGGCGCAAGATTTTCGGACCGGGCGCTGGGCAATGCATCCACATTTGCCCCGAATGCCAAAGTGCTCCATATTGATATCGACAGGGCGGAGATCAACAAGAATGTGACCACGTCTCTGCATATTACGGGGGATGCCAAGACGGTGCTGGGGCTGCTGCTGCCGAAGATTCACCAGAACAGCCATGAACAGTGGATGCACCAGGTAAACAGCATGGCGGAGGACTATCTGTCCAATGAGCTCTTTGAGCCCAGGAAAATCCTTCAGGCAATGGCGTCGGAATCCCCGGATATCACGGTAGCCACGGATGTGGGACAGCATCAGATGTGGACGGCCCAGCATTTCCCGTTCTCGCATCCCCGTCAGCTGATCACCAGCGGCGGCCTGGGCACGATGGGATTCGGCCTCGGGGCGGCCATTGGCGCCGCAGCGGGAAGCGACGGGCAGAAGCCGGTGGTCCTTGTGACCGGCGACGGTTCTTTCCGGATGAACCTGACAGAGCTTTCGACCATGGCCTATTACAATCTGCCGGTCATCGTCGTGATCTTCAACAACGGCACCCTGGGCATGGTGCGGCAGTGGCAGACGCTGTTCTTCGGCAAACGCTACAGCCAGACGACGCTGGACCGCGGCCCCGATTTCATGAAGCTGGCGGAAGCGTACAGCATCAGCGGCGTGCGCGTCGACAATATGGAGGACTTCCGGAAGGCCTTCGGGAAGGCCTGTGAAGAGAAAAAGCCGTGTATGATCGAATGCATGCTGGATATCGATGAGATGGTGGCGCCCATGGTGGCACCGGGGTCTCCCATTGACACGTTCTGTCTGAACTGATTTCGGGAAGGAGGGCAATATGGCGATTAACAAAGATAATCTGCAGCGCTATACTGTGGGCGTACTGGTAAATAATGAGCCCGGTGTTCTTTCCCGGGTTTCCGGTCTGTTCTTCCGCAGAGGCTTCAACATTGAAAGCCTGGCGGTGGGGCCCACGCAGGACCAGACGATTTCCAGGATTACCATTGTGATTAACGGAGACGAAGCCCATATCGAGCAGCTGGTGCAGCAGCTCTATAAGCTGATCTGTGTCCAGAAGGTACAGGTGTTTGATCCTCGCAAGACCGTGGAGAAGCAGCTGGTGCTGGTGAAGGTCAATGTGGGCCTGCACGAGCGGGACGGCCTGATGCGGCTGGTGGATATCTTCAAGGCAAAGGTATCGGATATCACCAAGGAATCCATGATCCTGCAGATTACGGGGGATGTGGATAAGATCACCGCGATGCTCCGCCTGCTGGAGGATTACGGCATAGAGGAAATTGTCCGTACCGGAATGGTGGCCCTGGAACGGGGAGACAATAAAATGAGTCTTGACCCCTTTGAATAAGCGTTCCAAATTTTCCATATACCTACAACAATGATAAAAATGGAGGGAAATGAATTATGGCTCAGATGTTTTATGAACAGGATTGCAACCTTGATTACCTGAAAGGCAAAAAGATTGCCATCGTCGGCTATGGCTCCCAGGGACATGCGCATGCGCTGAACCTCAAGGATTCCGGCTGTGATGTTGTAGTAGCGCTGTATGAAGGCTCCAAGAGCTGGGCAAAGGCAGAAGCTGCCGGCCTGACCGTAATGACCACTGCAGACGCTGCAAAGGTGGCTGACCTCATCATGATCCTGATCAACGATGAGAAGCAGGCTGCAATGTATGAGAAGGATATTGCTCCCTACCTGCGTCCCGGCATGGTTCTGGCGTTTGCCCACGGTTTCAATATTCACTTTGGCTGCATCCGTCCTCCCAAGGATGTGGACGTTATCATGATCGCTCCCAAGGGCCCCGGCCATACCGTACGCAGCCAGTACCTGGAGGGCAAGGGTGTTCCGGACCTGATCGCTGTTTATCAGGATGCATCCGGCATGGCCCAGGATATTGCTCTGGCTTATGCAGCCGGTATCGGCGGCGCCCGTGCAGGCATCCTCAAGACCACTTTCCGCGAGGAGACGGAGACCGACCTCTTCGGCGAGCAGTGCGTGCTCTGCGGCGGCGTGACTGCCCTGATGAAGGCAGGCTTTGACACGCTGGTGGAAGCAGGATATCAGCCGGAAAATGCATACTTCGAGTGCATCCATGAGATGAAGCTCATTGTTGACCTGATCTTTGCCCATGGCTTTGCCGGCATGCGCTATTCCATTTCCAACACGGCCGAGTTCGGCGATTATGAAGTCGGCAAGCGCCTTATCACCGACGAGACCAAGAAGGAAATGAAGAAAGTTCTGTCTGAGATTCAGGACGGCACCTTTGCCCGCAACTGGCTCCTGGAAAACCAGGCCGGATGCCCGCATTTCCTGGCCCGCCGCCGCATCGAGGCCGGCAGCCAGCTGGAAGAAGTCGGTAAGGAGCTCCGTGAGAAGATGAGCTGGAGCGGAAAGGTAGAACTGTAATGGCCATTAGTGATCGTGTAAAAACCGGTCCCGAGAAGGCTCCACACCGTTCCCTGTGGAAGGCACTGGGACTGACGGATGAAGAATTGTCCAGGCCGCTTATCGGCGTGGCATGTGCAAAATCAGAATGCGTTCCGGGTCATGACCATCTGAACCGGATCGCCCAGGCAGTCAAGGACGGCGTCCGCATGGCCGGCGGAGTTCCGGTGGAATTCCCGGCAATCGGCGTGTGCGACGGCATTGCCATGGGTCATGTCGGCATGAAGTATTCCCTGGCTTCCCGCGAGCTGATCGCGGACAGCTGTGAATCCATGGCCACGGCCCACGGCTTTGACGGCATGGTATTCATCCCGAACTGCGACAAGATCGTCCCGGGCATGCTGATGGCAGCCCGCCGGCTCAATCTGCCGGCCATGGTAATCTCCGGCGGTCCCATGCTGCCCGGCAGGATGGCCGGACGGAACGGGGACATGGACCTCAACTCCGTTTTTGAGGCTGTCGGCGCCTATAAGGCAGGCAAAATGGATGACAAGGAACTCAATGACGTCGAGACCAATGCATGTCCCGGCTGCGGTTCCTGCTCCGGCATGTTCACGGCAAACTCCATGAACTGCGTCACCGAAGTTATCGGCATGGCACTGCCGGGCAACGGCACCATTTCTGCCGTGGATGCAGCCCGCATCCGCCTGGCCAAGAAGACCGGCATGCGGGTTGTGGAGCTGGTCCGCGAAAACCTGACTCCGGATAAGATCATGACCGAAGCAGCCTTTAAGAATGCGCTCTGTCTGGATATGGCATTGGGCTGCTCCACGAATACCATTCTGCACCTGCCGGCGATCGCCCATGAAGCAGGCATCGATTTTGATCTCAACTGGGTCAATGAGATGAGTGCCGTGGTGCCGAACCTGTGCCATCTGGCACCGGCTGGAAGCCATCATGTGGTGGACCTGAACCTGGCCGGCGGCGTCATGGGCGTCCTCAGCGAGCTGAAAGGCCGCGGACTGCTGGATGAAACTGCCATGACGGTTTCCGGAAAGACCCTCGGCGAGGAAATTGCAGAAGGAAAGAACTGGAACGCGGAAGTGATCCGTCACTTCGATGCGCCGTACTCCAAGACAGGCGGACTGATGATTCTGCGCGGCAACCTGGCACCGGACGGTGCAGTGGTGAAGCGCAGCGCGGTTGCGGCGGAAATGCTGGTCCATGAGGGCCCTGCCCGTGTCTTCAACAGCGAGGATGATGCAATTGCCGCGATCTATGCCGGAAAGATTGTTCCCGGCGATGTGGTTGTCATCCGGTATGAAGGTCCCAAGGGAGGACCGGGCATGCGGGAAATGCTCAGCCCCACCAGCGCCATCTGCGGCATGGGTCTGGACAAGGAAGTCGCCCTGATTACGGACGGCCGCTTCTCCGGTGCCACCCGCGGCGCTGCCATCGGCCATGTGTCTCCGGAAGCCGCAAGCGGCGGAACGGTTGGCCTGATTGAAGAGGGAGACATCATTTCCATTGATATTCCGGCAGGAAAGCTGGAGCTCAAGGTGGATGATGCCACGCTGGCTGCCCGCAGGGAAAAGTGGGTCTGCCCGCCTCCGAATGTCACCAAGGGTTATCTTGCCCGGTATGCCAAGCTGGTCTCCAGTGCCAACAAGGGCGCCGTGGTCGAATAAAATATGCAGGCGGAAGCATCAGCTTCCGCTTTTTTAAGCAGAAAGGGAAAGCCATGAAAAGCTGCCTCAAACAGATCCACCATGAATATGACCGGCTCAGCCCCAGCGAAAAGATCTTTGCGGACATGGTGATAAAACGGCCCCAGGCGGTGGTGGAGATGCCCATTGCAAAGATAGCGGAGGCATTGGGAATAGCTCCCTCCACGATTATCGGGGCAGCTAAAAAGCTGGGATTTGACGGACTTCGGACGTTCAAGCTGTCACTTGCCTCCGAGGTGATCAACCCCATTGAACAGCGGAAGCAGAATCAGGAAGAAGATGTGCCGGAAAACGGGCAGGAAGATATTCTGCATCATGTGGTCCGTACCAACTGTGAAGCCCTGGAGGAGTGTGGAGAAAGCCTGAGCCAGGGGGCTTTCACGAGTGCGGCAAGGGTTCTGATGGATGCAGGCCAGATCTATGTCATGGGCATCGGCACCAGCGGGATCCTGGCGAGGGAGCTGCATGACTACCTTTTCCGGCTGCGGCTCCCCATCACCTGTGTGGAGGACCAGCATTATCAGCTGCTGGTGGCAGAGCGGGCAAAGAAGACGGACTGCGTGATTGTCATCTCCCAGTCGGGAGTGAACAAGAATATCATTGAAGTCTGTGAACGCATCAGGGCAAACGGCTGCAGGACCATCGGGCTGTCCAATTTCATGGAAACCCCGTTTGCAAAATACACCGACCTGTATCTGGCGCCATTTCACTCCTTTTCCACCCTGCATGACAACAATTTTTCCTTCCGGATCCCCATGCTCTGCATGATTGAAACCCTTTATTACACCCTGGCTTCCCTGATGGAGGAAAGCTACCAGACAGCGATGGAAGAGCACCAGGCACTGGTGGCAAAAACGGCACTGACGGGGGAAAAGTAATCCCGCTTCTGCCGGAAAGACTCCCGCTGTGCCCCTGTGATCCCCGGACCCGGCTGCTTCCCGGGTCCTTTTTCTGTTTTTTGGAGGAAAAAAACATCCCTGCACGGATGCCGGCACCGCGGAATTCCGGCACGGGAGCCGGGAAATTCGAAAAAAGAAGCAAAAAGTTCATGATGCGAATTTAGTTCATAAAAAGAGTAATTTTGTTTTCATTGTTAAAAAAGAATGATGCCTTTATAATACAAACCAACAAGGGTAATGTCCTGAAATTGAAGGAGGATCATTCTATGAAACGCAATATGATGTTGCTGGCTGTCATGCTGCTGCTGTGCCTGGTTCCTTTTGCATCCCTTGCAGAAAAGTACCCGGACGGAGCAATTGATATCGTGGTGAGTGCAAAGGCCGGCGGAGATACCGACGCCTATGCCCGCATCCTTGCAGAGTACATGAAGGATGAGCTGGGCGTTCCGCTGAATGTCAACAATAAGAACAGTGCCATCGAGGGCACCCGGGAAGTCTACAACGCAGAGCCCGACGGCTATGTGGTGGAATTCTTCCATGCCTCTTCCCTGCTGACGCAGATCTGCGGCAAGACCGATATCGGCGGACTGGACCAGACCATCTGCACCGTGCCGGTGGTGGATGCCACTTCCACGCTGGTGATCCCGGCGAAGAAGTTCTCCGGCATTGAAGACTTCGTGGCACGGGCCCAGGCCGGTGAAGAAATCATCGCCAGCGTCAACCAGGGCTCCTATGCACACCTGGCCTGCCTGCTCTTCGAAAAGGCCATCGGTGCAAAATTCAAGTATGTGGATTCCCAGAATGCCAGCGAGCGCATCACCGATATGCTGGCCGGACGGATTGACATCTTCTTCAGCCAGTACGGCTCCATCAACCAGTACATTGAATCCGGTGACTTCCTCTCGCTGGGCGTCATGTCGGAAGAGCGCAATTCCTTCTTCCCGGATGTTCCTACTTTCAAGGAGCAGGGATATGACATCACGATGGATAAAATCTTCTACTTTGCCTTCCCGCCGGAGACCGATGAAGAGATCGTGAAGATCTTTGCGGATGCCTGCGAAAAGGCGATTGCCAACGAAGAATGCCGGAAGGCCTTCGCAGTATATTATGTGGAGCCCTCCTATCATACGCCGGAAGAATCCCTGAAGCTCCTGCAGGACGCGTATGAAGACTACAAGCAGTTTGAAGATGTGCTGAAAGGAAACTGAGATGGCAAAACAGAAAAACGTGATGCTGATCACGATGGACCAGTGGTCAGGAAATTATCTGGGCTGTGCTGGAAATACGGAAATTCTGACGCCGAGTCTTGACGTACTGGCCAGAACGGGCATCCGTTTTTCCAATGCCGTCAGTGCGACCCCGGTATGCATTCCCGCCAGAAGGGAACTGATGACCGGTGTCTGCGCAAAGGTCCATGGAGACCGTAAATTCAATGAAAGTCTGCCGATGCCGGAGGGGATCACCCCTCTGGCACAGGCTTTCCGGGACCAGGGGTACCAGTCCTACTGCGTCGGAAAGCTTCATATCTATCCCCAGCGGGACCGCTGCGGCTTTGATGATGTCATTCTCAATGAGGAAGGGCGCCATCTGGCCGGCATGACCCAGGATGACTATGAGCGCTTTGTGATGCATAAAGGGTATGCAGGCCTCGAAAACTCCCATGGCATGTCCAATAACTATTATATCTACCGCCCCTATCCGCTGCCGGAGGAACTGCACCAGACGGCATGGACGGCAAGGCAGATGTGTGAAACCATCATCCGGAGGGACCCCACCAAACCGGCCTTCTGGTACATGAGCTTTGCTGCGCCGCACCCGCCCATTACGCCGCCCCAGGCATACCTCGATATGTATAATGACATTACCTTCACGGCGCCGCCGTATGGGGACTGGGCGAAGGAGCCGCCGGAGTGCCGGCCGGTGGGATACAATCACTACCATCAGATTTATGAGGCGTTTGACAACAAGCGGATGACCGACATTGCCAAACGCGGGTATTATGCTTCCTGTACCTTCATCGACCACCAGATCCGGACGGTTATCGGAACGCTGCGGGAGCAGCGGGTGCTGGATGACACCATCATCCTGATCACCGCGGACCATGGCGAGATGCTCGGACAGCATGGCCTGTACGGCAAGTTCCTGATGTATGAGAATTCCCTGAGGGTTCCCTTCATCCTCAATCTGCCGCGGGACATGGGCTTTGACTACGGTGTGGTGGATGATCGGATCGTGGAGCTGAGGGACGTGTATCCCACACTGATGGAGCTGTGCGGACTCAAGACCCCGGATTTTGTGGACGGTATTTCCGTCCTGGGCAGCGAAAAACGTTCCTATACCTACGGCGAACTGTGGGAAGACCATCGCGCAACGCGCATGATCCGCACCAAAGACATGAAGCTGATCTATTATCTGCAGGACCATGTGACCCAGCTCTTTGATATCGTGAACGATCCGGATGAACTGCATGATCTGAGCGAAGACCCGGCCTGTCAGGGCATCCGTCAGGAACTGGAGGCCATGCTTGTCTCGCATCTGTATGGCGGAGACGAGGCACATGCGCCGAACGGGAAGCTCAAGCCGAGAGACCCCGTGGTAAGGCCTTATGTCAAGCCGCCGCTGGATCCCTTTATTCAGACCCTGCACCTGCAGCGCGGCATCCGGTAAGGAGAAGAATATGAACAAAGTAAGAAAAGCTCTTCCGTCGGTTGTGTATCTGCTGATTGCCGCTGTTTTTTTCTGGCAGACCTTTCTGATTCACAAGACGGATAATATCGGCATTGTTTCAGCCACGACAATTCCCAGAGTGATCATTCTGATGCTGGCGGCCTGTGCCGTGCTCAATCTGGTCCATGACCTGAAACAGGATGGAGAGGTTGCCAGATATATCAATATCCCCTGGAAATTTCTGGTGACAGGCTTACTGTTGTTCTTTGCCGCGCAGTACTGCAAGAAGATCGGCTTTGTCATCATCGGCTCCGTTTTCCTGGGAGTGCTCTTCAACCTGCTGGATGAAGAAGCACATACGCCCAAACGCGTAATCCTGCAGATTCTGCTGGCGGTGGTGCTGGCCTTTGCCATCAGCTATGGATTCCGGTACGGGCTGAAAGTCCGTCTGCCGCTCTGGCCGAAACTGTAAAGGAGGCACAATATGCTAGCAAGCTTTGCTGCCGCATTGGGCGGCCTCGATCTGGTCAATCTTCTTCTGGTGACGGGCGGAGTGCTGCTGGGACTGGTATTCGGAGCCATCCCCGGTCTTTCCACCACGATGGCAGTGGCCCTGTTCCTGCCGATCACCTTTGCCATGGAGATGTTCCCCAGCCTTTCCCTGCTGCTGGGACTTTACATCGGCGGTTTTTCTGGGGGACTGGTTTCTGCCATTCTGCTGAACATTCCCGGAACGGCTGCTTCCATGATGACAACCATGGACGGTTACCCCATGGCGAAAAAGGGACAGGCGGCCAAGGCGCTGGGCCTTGGAATCACCTCTTCCTTCCTGGGCGGAGGACTCAGCATCATTGCACTGATTCTCATTTCCCCCGCCCTTGCCAGAATCGCACTGCAGTTCGGTCCCTTTGAGTATTTTTCACTGACATTCTTTGCCCTCAGCATGATCGTGACCATGTCTTCCAAAGATGTGGTGAAGGGCTGCATTTCCGGCCTGATGGGCATTCTGGTGGCGATGATCGGCCCTGCGCCCATCGACAGCTATCCCCGGTTCACTTTCGGAATCCGTTCCCTGGAGACCGGCGTCAATTCCACGGTGGTGCTGATCGGCATATTTGCCATCTCCGAGATTTTTGCCCTGGGAGACCAGAAGAACCGGCTCAGGATAACCAAGGAGCAGGTCCAGGTGGCAAAGATGCGGGGGTTCGGCTTCAGCTTTGCAGAGTTATGGGCCGAGAAGTTCAACATGCTGGTTTCTTCCGTCATCGGCATCCTGATCGGCATCCTGCCGGGCATCGGCGGAGCGCTGGCTTCCATCATGAGCTACAATGCCGCCAAACGACTCAGCAAGCATCCGGAAATGTTCGGTACGGGCTACAATGCAGGAATTGTGGCTTCCGAGACGGCCAACAACGCCGCCATCGGCGGAGCCATGATCCCGCTGCTGGCACTGGGCATCCCCGGGGACGCCGTGACGGCACTGCTGCTTTCGGCTTTCACCATGAAAGGCGTACAGCCGGGACCATTGATGTTTACCAACAATGGTGATACGATTTACTATATCTTTGTGGTCATGCTCATTGCGAACGTGATCATGCTGGTGGCCAATTATTTCTCCATCAGCATGTTCGTAAAAATGCTGAAGATTCCCAAACACCTGCTGTTCCCCATTGTGGGATTCCTGTGCCTGCTGGGAGTTTACGGCCTGAACCGCAGCACTTCCGACATGACGACGATGCTCGTCTTCGGCATCATCGGCTTCTTCATGAAGAAGTGGGACCTTAAGGCACAGCCGTTTATCATCGGCATGCTGGTGGGATTCATGGCAGAGCAGAACATGCGCAGGGCCATGATGTACAGCGACGGCAGCTTCCTGCCGTTTGTCACCAGCCCGCTGTCCCTCGTCTTCCTGATTGCAGGCTTTGCCAGTATCTTTATCACGATTTACCGCAGCATGAGAAACAAGGGTTCTTTTGCAGAAGATTAAACAGAAGAGCAGTCTGCGGACTGCTCTTTTTCAGGGAGGAAAACATGGAACTGATCAGCCAGAAAATGCGCACCATTGCACCGGAGCTGGACCCGCTGCGCCTGGGAACGGGCTGGAAGGTGTCGGACCTTTCGAAGCCCCAGGTATATATTTCATCCACTTTCGGGGACAGCCATCCGGGGTCCGGACACCTTGACCAGCTGGTGGCGGAAATCCGCCGCGGCGTGGAGGAGGCCGGGGGCTTCGGGGCCCGCTATTTCTGCACGGACATCTGCGACGGGGAGAGCCAGGGCCATGACGGCATCAACTTCTCCCTGGCGAGCCGGGAAATGATTGCCAATATGATCGAGATTCAGGGAAATGCAACGCCGTTTGATGCAGGGGTTTTTGCGGCCAGTTGCGACAAGGGCATGCCCGGGAACCTCATCGGACTGGCACGCCTGAACATTCCTTCCGTGGTGGTGCCGGGAGGCACCATGGCGGCAGGCCCGGAGCTGCTGACGCTGGAACAGCTCGGCATGTACAGCGCGCAGTTCGAACGCGGAGAAATAGAGGAAAGCCGGCTCTGCTGGGCGAAGGAAAACGCCTGCCCCAGCTGCGGCGCCTGTTCCTTTATCGGGACCGCCTCCACGATGCAGATCATGGCGGAAGCCCTGGGCCTGGCACTTCCCGGCAGCGCGCTTCTGCCGGCAACCAGTCCGGACCTGAAGGACTATGCCTACCGTGCGGGCCGGCAGGCGGTCCGGCTTGCACAGATGGAGCATATGCGCCCGAAGGACATCGTAACCATGGAGAGCTTTGAAAATGCGATCCTGGTCCATGCTGCCATCTCCGGGTCCACCAATGCACTGCTGCACCTGCCGGCAATTGCCCACGAGTACGGGATCACGATTACCGGGGAGACGTTTGACCGCCTGCACCGGGGAGCCCATTACCTGCTGGATGTGCGGCCGGCGGGAAAGTGGCCGGCAGAATTTTTCTATTATGCCGGCGGCGTGCCCGCCATCATGGAGGAGATCCGGGACTTCCTGCATCTTGACGTGATGACGGTCACCGGGAAAACCCTGGGAGAGAACCTGGAGGACCTCCGGAAGAACGGGTTCTATGAGCGCTGCCAGAAGTGGCTGGAGGAATCCAATGCCCGGCGGGGACTGCAGATCAAGCGGGAGGATATTATCCGCCCCTTCGATCGTCCCATCGGCACGGACGGGTCCATCGCCGTGCTCTTCGGCAATCTGGCACCGGAAGGCGCCGTGATCAAGCATACGGCCTGCCCCCGGGAAATGTATGAGGCAGAGCTTTATGCACGCCCCTTTGACAGCGAGGAAGAATGCATCGATGCGGTGCTGCACCATAAGGTAAAACCCGGGGACGCAGTCTTCATCCGCTACGAAGGCCCCAAGGGTTCCGGCATGCCGGAAATGTTCTACACCTCGGAAGCCATTTCCTCCGATCCAGAACTGGGCAGGAGCATTGCCCTGATTACGGACGGCCGTTTCTCCGGCGCTTCCACCGGCCCGGTCATCGGACACTGCAGCCCGGAGGCACAGAGCGGCGGCACCATTGCCCTGGTGGAGGAAGGGGATCTCATTCATCTCAGCGTTTCCGGACGGAAGCTGGAGATCATCGGATATGGCGGAGAAAAGCATACCCCCGAAGAGGTGGAAGCGGAACTGAACCGGCGCAGGGCGGCGTGGCAGCCGAAGCCTGCGAGATATCCGAGGGGCGTTCTGCGCCTCTTCTCCCAGCTGGCGGCTTCTCCCATGAAAGGCGCCTACCTCGAATACGAATAGGACAGCAGACAAAGGAACCGAACCTTCAGGGCGGCTTCCGGAAAGCCATCAGGATGCATGGCTTTTCCGGAAGCCTTTCTGTCTGCCGGAAAGCAGACAAAGAAAAACCGCCTTCCCGCGGAAGACGGTTTGGGGAGCATCAGCCTTCCAGCCACCTGCAGTCCTGAAGCAGGCGGATGATTTCAAGGTGCTGCGGGCAGACGCTTTCGCATTGCCCGCAGGCAATGCATTCACTGACGCGTCCTCTGCCCTGGGTGACAATGCTGTATTCCCGCAGCGTGCGGAATTCCGCACTGCCTCTGCGGCGGTTGATGACATTGAAGATTTCGGGAATGGGAATCTGCATGGGACATCCCTCGGTGCAGTAGTGGCAGGCAGTGCACGGGATGGACTTATCCTCGTTGAGTGCGGCCTGTGCTTGCTTGATGAGGAGCCGTTCCGCTTCATCCAGCGGCCGGAAATGCTGCATGGTGGAGAGGTTGTCTTCCATCTGGGACAGATCGCTCATGCCGCTGAGCACGGCCAGCACATTATCCAGGCTGGAAGCATAGCGCAGGGCCCAGCTGGCATAGGAACGGCCGCTGCCTTCCGCGTCAAATACGGCCCGGACGGTGGGAATGGGATCCGCCAGCACGCCGCCCTTGACGGGTTCCATGATGACAACCGGTTTTCCGTGCGCTTGGCAGATTTCGTAATTCTGCCGGGAAGCCACGCCGGGATTTTCCCAGTCGGCGTAGTTGATCTGCAGCTGAACAAACTCTGCCTCGGGATGCCGGGTGAGCAGCATTTCGAGCAGTTCGGGATCGGAATGGAAGGAGAAGCCCCAGTGGCGGATGCGTCCGCTTTCCTTGAGCTCCTTCATGTAACCCCACAGGCCGTATTCCTCGTACTGCTGGAAGTTGGAGCGCTGCAGGGCATGGAGCAGGTAGTAATCCACATAGCCCGCCCCGGTGCGTTCCAGGCTGGTATCCAGTTCCTGACGGGCGCCGGCGGCATCCCGGACACCGCGGGCATCCACCTTCAGCTTGGTGGCCAGGGTATAGGCATCCCGGGGATAACGGTCGGATACGGCGGCTTTGAAGGCAGCTTCACTTTTGCCGCCGTCATAGACGTAGGCCGTATCGAAATAGGTTCCGCCGGCAGCGATGAACCGGTCCACCATTTCGCACATCTGGGGAATGTCGATTTCCCCGCTGTCCAGCTTGGGCAGGCGCATCAGGCCAAATCCCAGTTTGAAAGGGTTCTGCATGTCTTTCCCGGTCATAATTTTCTCCTTTACCACTGGGGATGGATGATTTCCCGCAGCATCCGGTCGTATACTTCGCGGATTCCCTGCATCTGTGCCTGCGTCAGGGGCGGCAGCGCGGCTGCCCGGACATTTTCTTCCACCTGGGAGGCACGGCTGGCCCCGGGGATGACAACGCTGACTTCCGGATGCATGAGTACCCAGCGGATTGCAAGGGGAGCCAGGTCTCCGGTTCCGAGAATATCCTTGATGGCGGCCACCGCTTCCAGGCCGCGCTCATAGGGTACGCCGGAGAACGTCTCGCCCTTGTCAAAGGCGGCGCCTTCGCGGTTGTAGGACCGGTGGTCCTTCGGACCGAAGACGGTATCCGCGGTGTATTTGCCGGTCAGCAGGCCGCTGGCCAGCGGAACCCTGGCGATGATGCCCACGTTCTTTGCCGCGGCGGCAGGGAAGAGTTCGTCCAGGGGCTTGAGCCGGAACATGTTGAAGATGACTTCCATGGCGGAAATATCATAGTCAAGTGCCGCCAGTCCTTCCGAAACCTTTTCAATGCTGACGCCGTAGTCCGCAATGTTGCCGGCCTTTTTCTGCCGGTCCAGTTCCGCAAAGATGTCATCCCGGGCAAAAACGGAAGTCGGAGGGCAGTGCAGGAGGATCATGTCAAGGCGCTCCAGCCGCATTCTGCGCAGGCTGTCCCCGATAAATCCGGCGATGGCTTCCGCGGTATAGTTTTCCGCAGTATGGGGGTTCAGGCGCCGCCCGCATTTGGTGGTTACATAGAAACGGCCGGGGTGCATGCTCAGATATTCCCCGATGGTTTCCTCGCTCTTCCCGCCGTTGTATACATCTGCGGTGTCGACAAAGGTGATGCCGTTTGCGGCAGCGGTTTCGAGAATCTTCATGGCTTCCGCAGGCTGGAAAGGCTCGCCCCAGCGGGTCCCGAGCTGCCAGGTTCCCAGGCCGATTTCACTGACAGACTTTCCGGTTCTGCCAAACATACGTTCTTTCATCCGGATACCTCGAATAAAATAATGTATGTATTGTATCATGACAGCCCCGTACAGAACAATGGGAAACTGAAAAGAAGAGGATGGAAAGGGCCGTTTTTCCGGCAATCCGCCGGCAGGGAATTTTTCCGTATTGAATACGGACCTCCGGAACGGTATAATGGGGGGAGGTATCCCCGGCAGAAGGCGTGCCGGTCCGCGGAAAGGACCGGCGGGGAAGAAACCGGGGACGGAAAGCGGAAGGAAAAAGAAAAAGCTTTTCTGAAAAGGCTTTTCGTGTTATGATACCGCGGTAATTTGTACTTAAAGGAGCCGACTTTATTGGAAAAGGAAACATCAGGCGGCACGCTCTTCGGAACCTGGAACGGAGCGGAAAGTACCCAGTTCGGTCCGCTGCAGCTGGCATATCTGGGCGATACGCTGCAGGATCTTTTTGTCCGGGCGAAGCTGTTAATGAGAGGCCAGAAGGTAGGGGAGATGCACAAGGAAGCTGTCCGCTTTGTCAATGCCAAGGCGCAGGCGAGAATGCTGGAAGTGCTGTCTCCTGAATTTACCCAGGAAGAGGCGGATGTTGTAAGGAGGGGCAGGAATGCCCAGGCAAAGCATCATGCGCCGAAGGGGACCAGCCCGGCAGACTATACCCACGCAACGGCGCTGGAAACCCTCTGGGGGTATCTGTTTGTCACCAACCAGCAGGAGAGACTGACGGAACTCATGGAAAAAGCCGTCATGGAGATGGAGGAAACATGGCAAGAACAAACGTCAAGGTAACGCTGATCCGCATGACACCGGATGCGGATGCCGTTACTGCTCTGGCAGCGAGGCTCTGCTATTCGGGAATGGATATGGAAGCCCTGCTGGAGAGCATAGAAAGCAGGGACCAGTCGGATTTTGTGCGGGGCGTCATGAAAATGGGACATCTGTCCGTGGCGGAACATGCTTCCTTCACGTTTCTGGTCGAAGGGGTCAGCCGGTCGCTGCTGGCGCAGCTGACCCGGCACCGCATTGCCTCTTTTTCCGTACAGAGCCAGCGGTATGTTTCGATGGCAGAAGCTTTTGATTATATCCTCCCGCCGTCCATTGAGGCGCTGGGGGAGGAAGCCGTGGCAGAGTATTCGAGACAGATGGAAGAAATGCACCGGTGGTACTGCATGTGGCAGGAAAAGCTGGGCGGAAAAGGGGAAACCGCAAACCAGGACGCGAGGTTCGTCCTGCCGAATGCGGCGGCAACCCGCCTGGTGATGACCATGAACGCCCGGGAGCTTTCCCACTTCTTTACCCTGCGGTGCTGCAGCCGGGCACAGTGGGAGATCCGGGAAATGGCATGGAAGATGCTGGCCGCATGCAAACAGAAGGCACCGCTGCTCTTTGAAACGGCCGGTCCGGCCTGCCTTACGGGAAAATGCCCAGAAGGGAAAAAATCCTGCGGACAGCAGGAAGCGGTAAGAGCCCGTGCAGAAGCACTGAACAACCAGAAAGAGGAATAAGAAAATGGCATATTATGATCGTTTCAGCCAGCAGAAGCCGGGCAAGGCAGACGAATGGCGCAATGATGAATACACACGGCGGCCGCAGCGGGACGGAAAGCCTTCCGAAGACCGCAGGCAGCATGCAGGAAAAGACGGATGGCGTGACCGCAGGCCTTCCTATGCGGAGAAAGGCGGATCCCGTCCGCAGCGTTATGATGACCGCCGGCCGGCCCGTCCGGAGGACCGGAGGCCGCGCTTTGACGAAAAGAAGCCGGCTCCCGACCGCAGGCGCTTCGAGGCTCCGGAACAGAGACCGGCGCCGTTCCGGGAAGAGCCGGTGCAGCGGGAAAATTCCCTTCCGGAGAACCTGCTTATCGGCCGCAACCCGATCCGGGAAGCACTGCGTACGGACCGGGATATCGAGAAGCTGCTGATCACCAAGGGAGAAATGATGGGCTCCGCCAGGCAGATTGTTGCCATGGCCAGAGAGAAGAAGATCATCGTCCAGGAAGTGGACAGCCGCAGGCTGGATGAGATGGCACCGGGCCATCAGGGCATGATCGCCATTGTTTCCGCCTATTCCTACCATACCGTGGAGGATATGCTGAAACTGGCGGAAGACCGGGGAGAGAAGCCCTTCCTGGTGGTGCTGGACGGCATTACGGATCCCCATAACCTGGGCGCAATCATCCGCAGTGCGGAATGTGCGGGCTGCCACGGCGTGATCATTCCGGAACGCCGCGCGGTAGGCCTGACGCCCGCCGCGGTGAAGTCCAGTGCCGGTGCGGTGGAATATCTTCCGGTGGCAAAGGTCACCAACCTGACCCGGATGCTGGAAATGCTGAAGAAGCAGGGACTCTGGGTCTTCGGCACGGCAGCCGGCGGCACCGATTACCGGAAGGTGGACTTTGATGTGCCCGCCGTGCTGGTGATCGGCTCCGAGGGAGAAGGCATTTCCCGCCTGGTGGCGGATCACTGCGATTACATGGTCGGCCTTCCGCTGCGCGGCAGCATTGAATCCCTGAATGCATCGGTTGCGGCGGGAATTCTCCTGTATGCCATGGCGGACAAGAGGGAAAAGGCATGAGACCGCTTTTGCTGATTGACGGCTACAACGTCATCGGGGCATGGGATGTTCCCAAAAAGCAGAAGCTCAGCATTGATGAGGCGAGGGACCAGCTGATTCATCTGGTGGCGGATTTTGCCGGATACTCGGATGATGAGGTGATCATCGTATTTGACGGGCTCTATACGGACCGGCCGGTACGTTCCCATGCGCGGATGCATGGCGTTGAGGTGGTTTTTACCAAACACGGGGAAAGTGCGGATAACTACATTGAAGCGCTCTGCGACAGTGCTCCGCGCTGGCGGCACCTGAAAGTGGTGACGTCGGACGGAGTGGAGCAGACCGTGGCCATGGGAAGGGGTGCGGAGCGCATCTCTTCCCGGGAATTCCTCCTCCAGCTGTCCCGGCGGCGGGAAAATGCCGTGCCCGCCCGGAAGAAAAGCGACGTTTCCCGGGGGGACCTGCTGAGCCGGCTGCCGGCAGAGCAGCGGGAACTCTTTGACCGGATGCGAAGGGGAGAAAACTAGAAAACAGAGGGGCAGGATGGACTACAAAGCAGCGAAAGATGAAGAACTGGTGCTCCTTGCACAGAAGGAAAACGCCCAGGCAACGGAAGAGCTCCTGGAACGCTACAAGAACTTCGTGCGGGCCAAGGCCAGACCCTATTTCCTGATGGGGGCGGACCGGGAGGACATTGTCCAGGAAGGAATGATCGGGCTTTTCAAGGCGGTAAGAGATTACCGGGAAAGCCATGAATCCACGTTTCATGCCTTTGCGGACGTCTGCGTAACCAGGCAGATACTCAGCGCCATCAAGGCGGCAACCCGGCAGAAGCATATTCCGCTCAACTATTACATTTCGCTCAGCAAGCCGCTGGCGGAGAGCGGAGGAGAAAGGACGCTGCTGGACGTTATCCCCGAAGATGTCGTGACGGCAAACCCCGAGGACCTGCTCATCGGAAGCGAGGAAATCCTGATCATTGAGCAGCGGATCCGGGAGGCGCTGACGCCCTTTGAGCAGCAGGTCCTGACGGCCTTCCTGCAGGGAAAAAGCTATCAGGAAACCGCGGAAATGCTGAATACCCAGGCGAAGAGCGTGGATAACGCACTGACAAGGGTAAAGCGGAAACTGCTGATCCTGATGTACGGGCATCCGGAATCCTCCAAGGCCAAGAGTACCAGACGGGTCAAGAGCACCAGCGACATTGAGCTGGCAGCCCGGAAGGCGGCGGAAAAGGAAGCAGAGCCGGAGATGCCCATTCATACCCGGAGGGCGAGAATGTGGGCGGAAAATCCGGAGATGACGCCGAAACTCCGCCGGCGCCGGGAAAAAACCAAACGGAAGACAGCGGCGGAACGGTTCCAGAATTCCGCCGGCGAAACCGGAAAAACGGGAACCGGGAAAAAGGGCAATAAAAGCAGGAAATGAGCCGGAAGCCCGCCGCAGGCCCCGTCAGACACTGCATTTTACTTTGGAAAACATTCATGGAAATATTCATGGCAGTAAAAAAAATGCAATGGGATATTGACAAGCAGAAAGGATTTGGATAGAATAGTTACACGTAACGGTTGACAGGCCTATCTGCAGGTGTAGTTTAATGGTAGAACTTCAGCTTCCCAAGCTGACCGCGTGGGTTCGATTCCCATCACCTGCTCCAGGGCGACCACCGAGAATTCGGCGGGCCGCAAAGTTTTACTGTCAGCCGAAATTAATTCGAGGGAGGTTTTTCCAATGGCCAAGCAAAAATTCGAGCGGAAAAAGCCGCACGTAAACATCGGAACAATCGGACACGTCGACCATGGCAAAACAACGCTGACTGCAGCAATCACGATGGTGCTCTCCACCTTCGGTGAGGCTCAGGCCATGCGTTATGATGAAA
>CAMVHE010000052.1 GCA_947167215.1 uncultured Clostridia bacterium | reverse complement strand
TTTTTTTGAATTGGCCAAACATTTTAAGCTAAAAATTCAACAAAAACACGCTGAATGACCCAAAATGGCATACTGGTCCCATCGAAACCTAAAAAAAGCCGGATCGTTTGATCCGGCTTTTCGGCTTTGATACTGGCGGGCAAATCCTTATGCCCAGGTTCCGTTGCGGAAAACGGGAACACTGGTACCGTCCGGACGGATGCCGTCGATGGAAAGGTCGTCCGCTCCGACCATGAAATCCACATGAATGATAGAATCATTGATCCCCTGTTTCTGTGCTGCTTCCATGGTCAGGTCATCTCCTCCGGGCAGGACTTCCTTGAATCCCATACCGAGGGCACAATGACAGCAGGCATTTTCATCAAAAAGCGTTTCATAGAACAGGAATCCGCACTGGTTGACGGGGCTTTCCTTGGGAACCAGTGCCACTTCCCCCAGCATGCATGCGCCTTCATCCATATGAATCATCTGTTCCAGCAGTTCCTGCCCTTTTTTTGCGCTGCAGGAGACCGCTTTTCCGTTTTCAAAGGTTATGGAAAAGTCTTCAATCAGCTGGCTTTGCCAGGACAGCGGTTTTACGGCAACCAGCGTTCCCTCGCATTTTCCTGCAATGGGAGACGTAAAGATTTCCTCCGTAGGCATGTTTGGAATATAGAATGCGCCGTTCATGGTATTCACTGCCCCGGCCCCCTCCCACCGGGCTCCCGGAATCAGTTCCACGGAGAAATTGGTGCCGTTTGCACTTCTGTATTGCAGCGAAGCAAAACCCTGTGCATTCAGCCAGGCAGCCTTTTTCTCAATGAAATCGGTATGCTTTTTCCACTCTTCCACCGGGTCATTTTCCTCCTCAACCCGGACCGTGCGCAGAATGGCATCCCACAGGAGCGCCATGGCCTCTTCATCCTCCGCCTCCGGGAAGCACTTCTTTGCCCACTTCAGGGAGGGATATGCTGCGATCACCCACTGGTGCTTTCCTTCAACTGCATTCCGATAAGGCTTCAGGATCATGCTGCGGGCACGGGATACCTCGGAAAGCTTTCTGGGATCCACTCCCCGCATCGCATCCGGATCATCCGAAGCGATAAAGATCCGCACCGGAAGGTCTTTTACAACCTGTTTCATCTTCGCCTCTTCCCAGGGAAGCACGCAGGAGAGAGTCTCCTGGTCCGCATAAAGATAATTCATTCTGCTGTGAAGATCATAATACCATTCGACATTGACCTTCTTTGCACCGGCTTTGTAGCATTCTTCGATGATCATGGCCGCAAAATGATGCTGTTCCACGGAAACGGACAGCTGTACAACCTGTCCTTTCTGTACATTTGCCCCTGTCCGAACGATCAGGCCTGCGTATTTCTGCAGCAGTTTATCCGTCACTTTTTTCATACTATCTCTCCCATCTGCAGCCATGCTGCTTTTTATATTTCCTTTTTCTCCATCCGGTCCTCCCGCGAAGGGAGCGCCAAGAAGCACGGACGGCACCGTTCTTAACGATGGCATCCGCCAAATTCCGCTTTTCTTTTTCAGAGAAGCGGACTATTCGTATACGCCTTTCTCCGTGAGGTGCTTCAGCAGAGAAGCAAACTGAGGATACGATGCCAGCAGTACTGCCCGGTCTCCATCCTCATAATCCCGGTCTTCATAGGCCGGAGCCATGGTGGTTCCCAGCAATGCAAAGCGGCTCCCTTTGCAGAGACGGGTTCCCTGCCAGGTTCCTTTGGGAACCCGAAGCTGAACCAGTTCTCCGGAAGAGACATCCTGCCCCATCAGAAAAACACGCCCGGAGCCATCCGGATAAAGCTGCAGCTGTTCCACCGGGTCCCCCAGATAAAAATGGAATACTTCATCCGAGGTCAGACGATGCATCCGCGAGAAGCCATTTCCTTTCAGAAGATACAGGATGGTGGAATACATCCGGTGATCCCCTTTCCGTCCCGGGATAACGGACTCCGGCAGAACCTCCTCCGAAAGCATGGTCTGGCGATAGAGTCCTCCTTCCTGGGCAAGGGGCTCCAAATGATACATTTTCTGAATTTCCGCAATGATTGCTTCCGTATCCATCGCTATTCCTCCCCCAGGAAGACTTTTTCTCCCTGGTGCTGAGCACTCTCGTAAAGCGCATGGCAGAGACGGGCACTGCGATACCCGTCCTCAAAGGTCGGATACCCTCCGGAGGGTTCCCCGGAAGCAAGGTCCCGGTAGAAAGCCGCCATCACCGCCCGCTGCGTGTCCGCAAACCCGCCGTCAAACGGAAACCGCAGTACCGACGTGCCTGCCCCTTTCCTGCCGATCTGAATCTCATTATTGCATTCTGCATTCCAGGAAATGCTTTCACAGTCTCCCGTGATTTCAAACGAGAGGGCATTGGTCCTGCCCGGTGAAATCTCCGAAAGAACAAAGCTGCCGATGATCCCGTCCTCCATGGTAAAAAGGACCGTCACCGCATCCTCGCTGGTTACCATCAGGTCATGCTCCTGCTCCGTTCCTTCCAGCAGCATACCATCCTGGACTTTCCGGTAAGGGAAAGGCGATGCGGACATCGCATTCACGCTGAGGATCCGCTTCCCCGTGATGTATTCGAGAAGGTCCATCCAGTGCGATCCGATTTCGGTAATTGCCCTCGTCGGTCCGGCCAGAACCGGATCATACCGCCATCCGTACGGGCAGGGCATCGCATGGAATTCCTGCAGATAAGCTCCGTGTATCATGCGCACTTTCCCGAAGCTTTCCTTCTGAAGGTGCCGTCTCACTTCCTGAACGCCCCGGTGATACCGGACGTTGAAGTCTACCGCGCAGAGCACCCGCTTCTCCCGGGCCAGCTGCATCAGTGTCCGGGCTTCCTCAGCATCAATGCAGAGCGGCTTCTCCGCGAAAACAGCAATCCCGGCATTCAGCAGTGCGCGGATTTCTTCGAAATGCAGTCCCGGCGGAGTACAGATATGCACGCAGTCGATCTGCCTCGTGAAAATGTCCTCAAAGCAGTCCGATACTTCCTCAAATCCATATTCTGCCGCAAAGGAATCCGCCTTTTCCCGGTTTCTGTCAATGAGCAATGCGCGGGTCACGCCCAGCTCCCGCAGCACCTGTCCGTGGGTTGCGGCAATGAAGCCAGCTCCTGCCAATGCCGTTCTCATGGCTGCGCCTCCTTAATTAGGAAAACGGAATCCTGAAGGATTCCGCTTATTTATGCGATCTGTTCATTATTCTGAGGATGAAAGGAAGGAAGAACCGAGGAAATCGCCTGAACGGCCCTTTCGTCGTTCCACTGCTCACAATCCTCCAGAACCTTCAGCATTTTTTCAAACTGCTCGTCATCAACGGGATCTACGTGGGCTACAAAGATTTTCTTATGGGCCGTCTTGGTCATCCGGCTGCGCTCGGAATCCATCAGCAGCTCTTCATGCAGCTTTTCGCCGGGGCGCAGGCCCACAATGCTGATCGGGATATCCCGGTTCGGCTCATATCCGTAAGAACGGATCAGCTTTTCCGCCAGGTCCATGATTTTCACGGGTTCTCCCATATCAAGGACGAAAATGGAACCGCTGTCCGCGTTGGCACCGGACTGAAGAACCAGCTGCGCCGCTTCCGGAATCGTCATGAAGTAACGCGTGCACTCCGGATGGGTTACCGTCACGGGCCCGCCGCTGCGGATCTGGCTTTCCATCAGCGGAATAACGCTGCCATGGCTGCCAAGCACATTGCCAAAACGGACTGCCATGCACTTCATGCTCGTCTTCTCCGCATACTTCTGCACAAGCATCTCCGTGATGCGCTTGGTTGCTCCCATCACATTTGTCGGGTTCACTGCCTTATCGGTAGAGAGCTGCACAAACCGCTCCGTACCATACTGAGAAGCAATCTCGAGAAGGTTCCGGGTTCCGAACACGTTGTTTTTGATGGCTTCTCCGGGACTGCGTTCCATGAGAGGCACATGTTTATGTGCTGCCGCATGGAAGACCACCTGCGGATGGTAGGTTTCAAAGACTTCCCGCAGCCTTTCCCGGTCACGGATGGAACCGATCAGCGTCACCACGGGACACTTCGGACCGAAGCGCCGGCGGAGTTCATACTCCAGCTCATAGGCGCAGTTTTCATAAATATCAAAGATGATGAGCTTTTCGGGCTTAAACCGCATAATCTGCCGGCAGAGCTCGGAGCCGATGGATCCGCCCCCTCCGGTCACCAGTACCGTGCGGTTTTCAATATATCCGGCAATTTTCCGGGTATCCAGTTCCACTTCATCTCTCGAGAGAAAATCGGATATGTGAAGTTCCCGGATCGTCGCCTGGCCGCCGGGGCCGGCATCCAGGTCTGTCGGTTCGGTCAGCATACGGATATGGCAGCGCGATTCATTGCACAGCTGCAGAATCTGCTGCATCCTTTTGCTGCCGCCGATGGAGGGCATGGCAATAATGATCTCCCGAATTCCATAACGGGTCACCAGCTTGGGAATATCCTGGATTTTTCCCCGTACCGGAACATTCTGCACCCGCATGCCCTGCTTGGTGGGAGAATCATCCACCAGCAGTACCGGCCTGCCCAGCTTTTCCGGGTTCCGGTTGCAGAGGGTTACAGCATAGGCACCGGACTCTCCGGCACCAACGATCATTACGGGCATTGCATCTCCCAGACTGCCCTGCAGCCGGTCCTTGCCCAGCAGCCTCCATCCGAAACGGACGCCCCCGACCAGGGCAATGCTGATCAGGGCAGTCAGAATCAGTACGCTGCGGAAAAGACCCAGCCCGAAGAAACTGTTTAACGTGAGGGTAAGGCCGCAGGCAATTGCCACGCTGATTCCAAGACGTGCGAGGTCCCGCACGCCGGCATACCGCCACATTACCCGGTAAATTCCGCCGAGCACAAAACAGAGAAGATAAATCCCCACCAGAATCGGCATATACCTGCGCAGTGTAATGAGATGCCTTGCGGGAATGTTCATTTCAAAGCGCAGTTCCATGCTTGCATAGACAGACAGCACCACCAGGGCGCAGTCCATGAGAAACAGCAGCAGCCAGCGCAGCCAGAGCTGCTTTCGAATATTCTTCATATTGACTTTCTAGGTTTTCCCCACGGGAAAAACAACCTCTCGCGTTCAGACTTCCGGAACCGGCATCATGACTGCACCTTCCGGCCGGATTGCCAGGACAGCGCAGGTTCCTTCCCCGAATACTTTCTCAATATAAGTCCGGTATTCCTCCAGACGATTCCGGGGAACAAAAGCCTGTATCGTTCCTGCAAATCCGCCACCATGCACACGGGTTGCACCTTCTCCGTTCAGGAAACGGCGGGTCAGTTCAATGGCAAGAGCCATCTGTTCCTCGCCGGGACGCGCATACACATTCTGAAGCAGTTTCCAGATGCTCTCTCCGGAGCGGTTCACAGCATCAAAGAAAGCCTGCACGTCTCCCTTTTCAATTGCGGCAACTTCTTCATCGACGCGGACGTTTTCATCAAAATAATGAAGGGCACGGAGAACTGCCCGGTCTCCGGCCTTTTTCCGGACTTCCGGCAGGGCTGCTTCAAACGCTGCGGGATCCACTTCCCGCAGATAGTTTTTGCCGAATACCGCTGCGGCCTTCTTCATTTCGGCCGGAATAGAGGCATAATCTGCAGTAAGATCCCCATGGTTTCCGCCGGTATTGATCACGCACAGCTCATATCCTGCAGCATGCAGGTCAAAGCTTATCGCCTTTACCTGTGCATCTTCCTCGGCAAAGTCGATCGTCACCAGTCCGCCAACGGAAGAGGCCATCTGATCCATCAGGCCGGAGGGCTTGCCGAACCAGTGGTTTTCCACCCGCTGCGCAATCACTGCCCGGGTCTTGGCATCGACGGTAAAGCCGTTGTACAGACCGTCCAGAATCGCGGCAATCAGCACCTCGAAAGCGGCAGAAGAAGAGAGTCCGCTTCCCCGCAGTACATTGCTGGTGATGACCGCCTTGAATCCGCCGATTTTATAGCCGCGTTCCACGAAAGCACCTGCAGTTCCCCGGATCAGCGCCTTGGTCTTCCCTTCCTCCTCCGGATGAACGGAAAGATCGGAAAGATCAATGCGGAGCAGCGGATACCCGTCACTCTTCACCAGGATGCAGCTGTCGTCCGTTTTCTCGACGCAGGCTACGGTGTCAAGATTGACAGCGGCTGCAAGTACTTTTCCATGATTGTGGTCCGTGTGGTTGCCTCCGATTTCCGTACGTCCCGGAGCGGAGAAAAAAAAGAGACCACTGCGTGGATTTCCAAACTGTCCATAGAAAGTCTCAGAGAGCTGTTTGTAGCGCAGCTGCTGATTCCGAATCTGATCTTCCCCGTAAAGGTATCCCAGACGGGATACAAAGTTCTTGGTAGACAAAGCCCGTGTCAGGTCCCTGCCCATAGTAAATCCCCTCCTAAATTGCCAGATTTTTAAGGTGTTTCATCACTAATTGCGCAATAATGCCCGTCAGAATACCGGTCAGCACGCCGGATACCATGAGAACAGGCAGATAGGTAAACATCAGCTGCGGTGTTTTCAGCATGAAGACGGCCATGCCGATCTGCCCCACATTGAAAAATACTGCACCGGATACACTGATGCCGATCGGGCCCAATCCCTTTACCCGATGCAGGAGCAGCATGATGGCAAGCGACATTACGCCGCCGGCCAGCGAATAGAGCATGGCGCTCATATTGGAATAGATAAGCCAGCTCATCAGAGCCTTCAGAAGCATGAGAATAATGGATTGCCGTATGCCGAGCATGTATACGGCATAGATAAGCACTGAATTGGCAAGTCCCAGTTTTATGCCCGGAATGGCAGCGGTCAGCGGAAACTGTCTTTCAATAAAGCCCAGCACCAGCATGAGACTTGTCAGCAGTCCGGCCAATGCGACCTGTCTGGCACCGTTGTTTCTCATGGCTGCGCCTCTTCCACCGGAATGAGCTCCACCGTCAGGTTATGCGGCAGACAGATGATGTAGGTACTGAGAATTCTTGTCCGGTAATTCTCCAGGGTAACGATCCCTTCTCCCACACAGTCCTGTCCTTCACAGTTGGACTCAATCATTTCCACGGAATCCGGAGTGATGTGTATCTTGTTCACCGTTTCCTTATCCTGACGGATCGTAATCACCTTATCCCGGTCCATGGGAATGGGATCCCCATACTGCCGTCCGTTGATGCTCAGCACGACATAGCCCTTCACCTCAGCAGTTTTCTGCGGCTGGGGGCCAACCGGCGCCTCTGCCAGACAGCCTGACACCAGCATAAGAAAGCAGCAGACTGACAGGGCGAAGCGCCTGTATCCTTTGTTCATGGGTATATCAATCCTTTCTTTCTGTCCGGAAGCTACTCTTCCTCAATAATGATAACCACATCATCCGTCGGTGTCTGGCCGGTCCGGCCTTCCAGCCCCTTCCGGGGCATGCGGCCGGCAAACAGATGGAGCAGAAGAGCAATCAGCAGGACAGCCAGAATCAAGAGTATGTCCTTGCGTCCGGGCATGTTTATGCTTCCTCAGACGGTTCCGTATCAAAATCAATCTCCAGCTGGTTATTTCCGTTGGACCAGAGATGATCCAGGCGATAGTAAGCCCTGTCACTCTCCAGGAAGATGTGGACCATCAGATCGCCATAGTCGAGAACAACCCACTTGCCTTCGTTGACGCCTTCCTTCCGCTTGACAAAGACTTCCTTCTTGGCCAGCTCTTCTTCCACGTTCTCGGCCAGCGCCTTTACCTGATTGACATTGTGTCCGCTGCCAATGACCATATAATCCGTAATCACCGTCAGTTCGTCCACCTTGAGAGCGACAATATCAAATCCCCTTTTGGCATCCATTGCTTTTGCAGCCAATACTGCCATATCCTTTATGTTCATACAGCCCCTCCATTATACTTGTTTTTATAATCGGACAGCGTATTCAGCGTATCCGGGTGAACCGTTTTTCCCTGGGAAAGCACGTAGCTGACACTGTCATTGAGCGCCTTATACATTGCCGCATCCAGATCCTGGCTGCAGAGCATGCGGAGCTCATCCAAGCCGGGAAACGTCCTGCGGTTCGGTTCGATCATATCCGCAAGGTAAATGATCTTCTCCAGACGCGTCATTCCCGGTCTTCCCGTGGTATGCCAGCGGATTGCACTGAGCACCCCTTCATCTTCCTCCTTGTACTCTTCCCTTGCCAGCGCTGCGCCGGCCGGTGCATGAAGGAGTGCCTTTGAATCATGCATCATGGGATCTTTGGCCTCTTCCTTCGCAAGCCCCTGCATTTCCGACAGCTTCATGCATTTCGCACAGTCATGAAGCAGTGCTGCCCGGGAAGCCGCCTTGGTATCTTCTCCGAAGAGAATTGCCATCTGGACTGCCGTTGCTTCCACTCCCAGGGTGTGCCGCAGGCGGTCCTTATCCAGTGCTTTTTCGAGCTTTTTCAGTATTTTTTCTCTTTTCATGTAACCGAAACAATAATCCTTTCCGAAGGTTTCCGGACTTCCGTATCTCATTATAACAAAAAACCGCAACAACGAAAAGAGATAGGCCTCATTCTGCTTCGCCCAAAATCTGCCTCATCTCCTGTGTAAAAGTACCTTCTTCCGTATGCGTAAAAAGGATGGGCAGAAAATGCAGCCCCGGCTTTGCACATTTGGAAGCTTCAATCATGACCAGCTTCGGCCGTGCGCTGACCTTCCCCGCCACAAAGCGCACGGTTTTCGGCTCCAGATGCGCCGACCGGAGCGCATCCGCGACCTGCAGGAACTGCGGTGCCGGGTAAATGAGTGCCAGCCTCCCATTACCCCGAAGAATCCGGGAAGCGGAAGAAAACCACTCTCCCAGCGACATTCCTTCGGCATTTCTGGCGGTTGCCACCCGGGGATTCGGAGATACAAGTCCCGCTCCGTCCGCGGTATAGGGCGGATTCATGGTGACCAGGTCCACCAGGCCCCTTCCTGTCACCGTTTCCGCCTTCCTGCAGTCCATGGAATGCACATGAATGCGGTCGGACAGGTCATTGAGCGCAATGCTCCGCTGGGCCATATCCGCCATTTCAGGCTGAATTTCAAAAGCGTCACAGGTCATCCCCCGTGTTCTTGACACGACCAGCAGCGGAATCACCGCTGTTCCGGTTCCGAAGTCGGCCATATGCTCCCCGGGATGTGTTTTTACAAAATGCGAAAGCAGCACGGCATCCGTTCCGAAACGGAAAGCATCTTTCCGCTGCAGAATCCTGAGCCCGTCATGCTGCAGATCGCACAATTCCTCCCCTGTCTTCACCCAGGACGATGCCATGGCTTCCTCCTTTTTTCAGTCATTGCCCGTCTGTACCAGTACCGGCGGCAGCGTGACAAGCGGCGTACTGGTCACCCGCACCGGCGCCGGCGTTGCAGTTGCCGCGGGGATGCTGGTCAGCTGATAACCTGCGTCACTGCCGATGGGAGAAACATAATCCTCTGCGACATAACCGGTGTAATTCGACCACTGCACCTTCAGGAAACTGTTTCCTGCATCCTCCAGCACCTGCAGCACCATGCCGTAAGGCAGGACATAGAGCACTTCCGCATTCACGTTGGGAGCGGACCGAAGGTTCAGGCCGTTCCTGCTGTTCACTGCCACTCTTTGCGGACCGGGCGTAGCCGTGGGCAGGGGCGTGGGCACCGGAGTAGCTGCCACCTGCAGCGCGGCTGCCTGCGGGGCCTCCGTGGCTTCCAGAATCAGGTAGCTGGCAGCAGCATAGCCCAGCAGATCCCCTGCTGCAACCGGCAGGAAGCCGTTCTCTTCTTCTCCGGTGATGAGTACACTGGCACCATTCTGCAGGACGGTCAGCACTGGTGCATTGGACCGTGGTTTTTCCCGCAGATTAAGTCCACCCGGTGCATTTACCGTGGCATGCCTTCCGACGATGATACGGGATGCTTCCCGCACGGGAGCCGGTGTCGCTGTCGGCAGGGCTGCCGGTGTCGCGGCAGGCTTCTGACTGTCCCGCATCATGAGATAGGCCTTGCTGGCATATCCCTTGAGGCTGCCATACTGCACCGGGCAGAAGCCGTTCTGTTCTTCGCCCAGAATGGTCACTTCTGCCCCATAGGGCAAAATGGTTACGGCGTCTCCGTTAACATCTGCCGTCCTGCGAAGCATGAGACCGCTCCCCGCCATGACGGTAGCCACTTTTTCGGTCTTTTCGGTTTCCAGCGGCAGAACATACACGTAAGCAGCGGTCACGTATCCGGTAATACCCCCGGCGGATACCGGAAGCATCCCGGAGATTTCACTGCCGATCACGTCCACCAGGGTCCCCTGTGGGAGCATTATCATGGCTGCGGCCTGCGCATCCGCCGTTTGCCGCAGCGGCAGTCCGGCAGAAGGCAGGACAAGTGCCTGCCGGCCGGCAAAGGAATCCTGCACTTCGGTTACCGCTTCCTGCGGGAATGTCAGGTAATCATTCAGCAGATAGCCGGTATGGCTTCCGGTATCCACCAGGCTCCAGGAATCATACTGCTGCAGGACGGTCACCACGGCTCCATGCCGCAGACGGGTCAGCACATCCGCATTGACGGTCGGTGCGGAACGCAGGTTCAGCACCTGGCTCTCATCCGACAGGGTTACGGTAGCAGTCCCCGCCATTCCCGGCATGAGATCGCTCTGATCTGCCTGCTCATTCAGGCCGGCCAGGGAATCCGAGGTAACATATCCGCTGAGGCTTCCATACTGAATCAGGCTCCAGCCTCCCATTTCCGACAGCCTGTTGATCACTGCCCCATGGGGAATTTCCGCGAGCACGCTTCCTTCCGCGGAAGCCCGGTCCCGGAGCAGAAGTACAGAAAGCGGATTGGAAAGGGAAACCACCATCCGCCGGATCTCCGGGAACTCGGCTTCCTGCTCTCTGGTCAGGGTATACCGCTTCAGGCTCACCCCGGGGAAATAGAAGGCGAGAATGAGATCATAGGAAAGGCCCTCATCCGCCATCTGCTGGGCACCGCGCTGGCTGAGCCCCACTCCGTGGCCGAAACGGCGGGACGTAAGTTTCCATCCGCCCACGGTCTCCGCCACTTCCAGCACTTCATTCTGCAATGTACTGAGAGAAAGCCCGCAGAGGCTTTCCAGTTCCTCAAAGACATCCAGTGTCACCGTTGCGCTTCTGCCAAAGGCATCGGTGATCGTCACATCCAGTTTTCCATAGACCCGGGAGGGATCATCGTACTTCGGAGAATGCAGCTGCACCCCGGTAATCGCTCCCTGTACGCTCCCGGACTTCTGGGTAAGGAGCGCCGTCAGGCCGGGCACGCTGGTTGTGCCGTCCCGGTAAAAGGAAACCGACCGGCTCGGGGACAGCGGGTTCATGCGGTCGAAAGGATCGTCCTTGACCGTCAGATAAGAATAGGCATCGGTCCCCCAGGCATTTTTCGGGCTCTCCGTCTGACCCCCGTTGGAAGCGGTATAGTAGCTTGCCATGTATTCGCCATTAACAAACCCCACAACCCCGGACGTCTCCCGGATTGCCTGTTCACATTTCGTCTGTCCGCTGGGGCTTCCGTTATAGACCTGATCATACGTCGTATCCACCAGGTCATAGCTCTCTGCCTGCAGGTTCATTTTTCTAAGGGCATAGGTACGGGCGGCCACCGCCTGTGCCTTCAGGGCTTCCAGCGGGAACGCCTCCTCCATTTCGTAGGGCAGCACTCCCAGCAGATAGTCCTCCATATATACCCGGACAATCACCTGGATATACTGCCCCCTGGCTTCGCAGATCAGGTCTCCCGGATAGGAATTCTGCGGCAGCCGGGCCTCCCGGATGGAAACCGCTCCCGTTCCCGCAGCGCGGGACAAGGTGATATTCTTGCCAAGGTTCAGCGTATTGCCGCCCGTCATCAGGACCAGGCTCCCCGCCTGGTTCGAAATCGTCATTTCCGTCCCCTCCGGCAGAGAAGTTCCATGCCCCTCTACGATATAAGGGCCCTTCGCCGTTACATGGAGTTCTGTAATGCTTCCCAGTGAGGACAGAGCAACGCGCAGTATGCCGGAAAGGGGCATTTCTGCCGTTTCCTCAGCCATGCCAGCCATTGTCAGGCAAAGCATCAGCAGCGCAATACACAAGACTCGTTTCATCCGATACGCTCCCCTTCCCGATACTCTCCGATCACACTCAAATTGTAGCATAATGCTATTGCTTTTGCAATCTGCAAAGCTTTTTCTGAAAGCCTTCCCTCGGCAATTCCCGGTCACGGCACTGCCTTTCCGTCCCCCCGCTGCATCTCCCCTTCTCCCTCCTCCGGACTCTCCCGACGCTGGGAAGATGCCGGCTATAAAAGCCGGTTTTTCCTCCTAATCCGAATAACACAGCGGCTTCATTCCCGGATTGTATTCCGCAATCTGCATTCTCCATGATATTTTCCCGTCATTACGCATCTAATTGCAAGCCTCTCCATTGTGAAATCCAACCATTTCGTTTATAATAGAAGAACAGATCCGGAAGGCCTTATATACCGGACCTGCATGGAAACGGCCGAAAAGAATACACACCGTATCCAGGAATGAGGTGGAAGAATTGAAAAGAACTATTGCTTTCTTCGCAGGGGTTGTTCTGATGCTTCTTGTCTTCGGTTCCGCTTTTGCCGAAACAATCCTCCCGAATCCCGCAACCATTGATATGGAAGATCTGGAAAACCGTTATGTCACGACCAATCTGGAGTACAAGGGAAATGGAATCGTAACGCTCACACTTCTTGAAAACGAACAGTATGATGCCGAGGTAATCCGGAAGCTCCAGGCGGGCGACGTCATTCGCTCCGGCAATGAGGAGATCACGGTGGAAACCATGGAATGGGACGGGCCGGATCTCTTTATCAATTCGGAGATTCTGCTGTGTGATACCGACGACGGCACTTTTGAGCGCGTTATGGAAAATGACATGGTACCGCAGCTGACCATTGGCACGCTGGACTGCGAAATCGAACCCTGTCTCACCATGCTCGACTGGGTCGACCCCGTCAGCGGGGATATCCTCGAAAATGTAGCCGTACGCAGCGGAGAGGAACTGATCGCACTCCTGGAAAGCGGCGCCGGGCCCAGCTTTGCGGTAGAGAACGTGCATACCCTTTTCGATCACTATAGTCAGCCCATGCTGATCTGGCGCTTTTACTCCCCCGCACAGTAATTCTTATTCACCGTCGATGTGAAATTTCTGCCGAAGCGTTCCAGTAAACGCACAGGCGGAATGGAACATGTCATGACCTCCGGCTCAGCCGGAGGTTTGAATTTAGCCCTATAAGGGCTGTTTTACTTACCCGCCTAAAAGGCTTTACGGTAGCTGTTACCCCACTACTGTTTTTTCCAATCCCCCCAGCGAAGCTGGGGGGTTAATGTTGTCTAATTATCACAAATAAAGCGCAAAAAGGGCTCTGTCTAGCAGAACAGAGCCCGGGCAGGAACGAACAGGAGACAGCATATATGCTTCTTCCGGGAAATCGAGGCCGGAGTGGTGAGCATCACCGTATATCTCCACACACGGTATTCCTTGGTTTGTGTGACGCATATGAAATACATCCCCTGCCGGTCAGTTTCTCTTTTCGGATACATCAAAGGTTCCCAGGCAGCGGATTTCCGGAATCTTTTCGATCATCTCCATTTCCCTCTCCGTCACTCCGTCTGTCTTCTCCACTTCAATGATATAGCGATATGCCCCGAGATAGCTTCCGTCCGGTCTGTCATGAATCGTCACAAACTCCAGACCGGCATTGTGCATCTCCACAATAATATCATCGATACGGTTTGCTTCGCACTCTGCCACAAAGACGGCATGGGTATGCTCCCTGTCTTCGGATCGGGTGGAGGAAAGTACATAGAATCTGGTTTTATTGGAATCCGTAATCTGAACATTTTCCGCCAGTACCGAAAGCCCATACAGTTTCGCAGCGCCCGGTGCTGCTACAGCGGCAATGGTCTTGTCCCCGGTTTCTGCAACATAACTTGCCGATGCAGCCGT
This sequence comes from uncultured Clostridia bacterium, assembly GCA_947167215.1. GTDB lineage: Bacteria > Bacillota > Clostridia > Christensenellales > Aristaeellaceae > Ventricola. The sequence continues at coordinate 8,884 of CAMVHE010000052.1, read as the reverse complement.
GCTCCCCATCTCCATCGTTTCCGCTTCCGGCAGATGCTCTTTTCGCCATGTTTCACTCTGCGCGATTCCCTGGGCATGGGAACAGATAAGCTGTATATCCTCAATGGAAGCGCCAGGGACTCCCATCAGCGTCTGACTGATCGGGAGGATGACCTCCCCCACTACAAAAATATGTTCCGCAGCAATCAGCGCGTCCACATAATTGGTTACAGCCCCGCCAATGGTGTTCTCCTGAGGAATCACTGCGTAGTCCGATTCCCCTTTCATGACCGCTGCAATTGCATCTGGTACGGCAGCCTCGGGGATAAGGCTTTCGTTATTGGGAAAGAAGAAACGGGCCGCTTCTTCGGTATAGGTTCCTTCCGGCCCAAGATAGCTGACCCTGCAGTCTTCCCCGGCCTGAACGGAAGAAAGGGCGGCCGTCTGAAGATTCTCCGCTTCTCCGGGATATATCCTGCTGCATGATACGATAACCGCAGCAATGAAGGCGAATCCGATGAGTGAAAATAATCTTTTCATGCTCTCCTCCATTTTTTTCCTTGGTATTCTCAATCTCCGTCCTCCATCTCCCTTTCCCGAAGATCCTGTGTCCTCTGTTCCCGGAAGGTTCTTATCCGGACCAAATGGAAACCGTTCCCTTGCCTCTGCCCGGAAGGCTTTCCAGGTTGGCGGTTTGGAAACAAATGTGTCGGTCCGTTCGGATTATCCTTTTGCAGAAACTCACAAAAGCCAGGTGAAGGAACGGAAGAAGGCAAAACGCCTGCCATAACATCCATCCAGGGACGGAACTGTCCGGAACCATGCCGGAAAACATTGCAGCCCGGACGACGGCCTTTCCTGAGAGATAAGAAAGAAATCATCCCCATCCGTATGGAATGGTACGAGATGGGAATGATTTCCATGCGTATCCGCAGCGCGGAACGCACCGTTCTGCGTAATAAAATACCGTTTTCCAGCTTTGAAAGCGGATAAGCCGCAGGAATTATTCCGCGGCTGTCAGGTACGGATCTTCAGCTGCTCCTGCGTGGAATTATCATCCGGGAAAACAATAAACTCCCGGACATTCAGGCCGATCTCCTGCCCTACGCTGATCTCTCTGCGGCTGAAACCATCCGCAATCACCCGGACCGTGGCACTGCCGACGCGAATCCGGCAGTCCGTGACATCTCCCAGGTAGTACATCTTCTCCACTTTGCCGCGGATGTTCCCTTCCTGAGCACTGAGCTGAATGTTTTCCGGCCGGATGGCCACCTCTACCATCCCGGAGTATTTCATTTCCGGATACGGCAGTTCTGCATTCCACTCGGTCAGGCGGATTTTTCCATCCTGTGCCATTCCCTTGAAGAATTCCACTTTGCCCAGGAAGTCAGCCACAAACTGGTTTGCCGGATGATTGTAGATTTCATCTGGAGTACCGGACTGCTGCACCACTCCGTTGTTAATCAGGAAGATCCGGTCACTCATGGCCATGGCCTCGGTCTGGTCATGGGTAACATAGACCACGGAAATTCCCAGGCTGGTCGTAATTTCCTTGATTTCAAAACGCATGGACTCTCTCAGCTTCGCATCAAGATTGCTGAGCGGCTCGTCCAGCAGCAGCACCTTGGGCTCTGCAAGCAGTGCACGGGCCAGTGCCACACGCTGCTGCTGTCCGCCGGAAAGCTGATTGGGAAGCCGGTCCGCATACTGGGAGAGGTGCACAATTTCAAGAATCTTCGGAACACGTTTCCGGATCTCTTCCTTATTTACCCGCTTGATCTGGAGCGGATAGGCAACGTTATCAAAAACCGTCATATGCGGCCAGACTGCATAGCTCTGGAAGACCATGCCGATATCCCGCTTTTCCGGAGGAATAAATGTCTTGCCGCCGGAAACCATGCGGTCATCAATCCAGACTTCCCCCGTGGTGGGAGTTTCAAATCCGGCAATGATCCGCAGCATGGTTGTCTTTCCACAGCCGGAAGGTCCAAGCAAAGTCACAAATTCTCCATCTGCAAAGACCTCATTGAATTCCTTGAGCACCTGCACATTGCCATAGCTCTTGGTCAGATTCTTGATCGTAATGGTAGACATATTCCTTTCGCTCCTTCTTCCGTTTTCGGAGTCCGTCCATCAGATGGAGAATTCCCCGTTGGTCAGTTTGTTCAGTACGAAATTCAGCACCACAACGATCATCAGGATGCCGAAGGCCATGGCACAGGCCATGGGCTGGCTGGTAAAGGTCCAGTACTCATAGAGCTGGAAACCAATGGTCTTGGTTGTGCTCGAATACAAAAGCGTCGTCATGGAAAGCTCATAGAAGCTGGGGATGAAAATCAGAAACCAGCCTGCTGCAATGGACGGGAAAATGAGACGTCCCGTGATTTTGAACATGGTTTTGAGCCAGGATCTGCGACATGGCAGAAACCACCGTGCGCATGCCCATCATCAGGTATTTGATGAGGTACGCTATGATCATGATGTAGGCAGTGTTGTAAATATTGATGCCGAAATTGCCCTTCATGGTCATGATAAGCCCCAGCGCGATAACCACCGACGGGGTACCGGAACCCAGAGTGATCAGAAAATCCGGGATCTTCCTGCCGCGGATCCGGGTGCGCTGCAGCAGGTAGCTCATGGTGCAGGCAATCACAATGCCGATCGTTGCCGTCACCGAAGCATAGACAAGGGAGTTCTTCATGCAGTTCATGGTCTCAATCCTGCCGAAAACGGTCGTCCAGTTGGTCAGGGTAAAGTTTTCCGGATTGATCATGGACTTGCCCACATCGATCTTGAAGGATGTGGCGAAAATGGTTGCGAAGGGAATCAGCACCACAATGACCGCAAAAAGGGAAACCAGAATGGTTACCGGAATGCGCCATTTCTGCAGATCCACAATGGCGGGCTTGACGGATTTGCCGGAAACGGTAATATACTGCCGCTTTGCCAGCACCACGTCAGAAAGGAAAAGGATAATGACTGCCACAATCATTAGGAATACCGCCATTCCGGTAGCATCATTGAGTCCCTGCTGTCCCAGGCTGACGTACTCCACGATGCGGGTGGTCACCGTATGGACGCGTCCCGGGCTGCCGATGATGGACGGGATTCCGTAGCAGCTGGCTGCGGAAACGAAAACCAGCAGCGCACCGGAAATCAGGGACGGCATCATCAGGGGCAGGGTAACGGTAAACACGGTCTTCAGCGGTGTAGCACCGGAGATTCTGCTTGCTTCCTCCAGCGAGGGATCCATCTTTTCCATGGCCCTGCTGATTGTGATAAAGGCATAGGGATAATAAAAGGTAGTCAGCACCCAGATCAGTCCCGGGAGGGAATAGACGTTCAGCGGTCCCGGTGCATCACTCAGGTGGAAAAGCATACGCAGCCACCGGTTGATGGTGCCTACATTCGGATTCAGCAGGCGCAGCCACGCCATGGCCCCCACATAAGGCGGTACCATGTACGTCAGGACGAAAAGCGAACGGAAGAATCTGCGCCCGTACAGATTGGTCCTGCCGACCAGCCAGGCCAGCGGGAAAGCAATCAGCGTCCCCAGAATCATCGTGGAGAAAGCTGCAATCATCGTATTGCGCAGGGCGTCCAGGTTGAGCGGATAGGTATACAGCCGCCGGAAGGTCTCCAGCGAGAAGGGCCCTTCCGGATGGAACGCCTTGATAATCATATAGATGAGCGGCATCAGCTGGAAAAGGAGCAGGAAATCCACAATGGCCAGAATGATGATCCATTTGAAGTCCATGATCCAGGTCCGCTCCCCCATCATCAGGATGATAAGAAGCAGTGCATCCAGCGTGATGACAATGCCGATCAGCACAACCGTCCTGGCATTGCTGATAATCATCTGCCAGAGGAAGGAGACTTCCTGTTTGGCCACCATCCGGAATGCTTCCATCTGCTTCGCCTTGTCGCGGACGCCTTTCTTGAGGGTATTGACGTCTTCGCTCAGAGCACTGCTCTGTCCTTCAAAGCAGGTAAAGAAGAGCTGCATCAGCATTGCACTGCGTTCTTCTCCCTGCAGGCCGTCTGCGGCCTTTACCACTTCTTCCGGCAGCGGAGCATTCTCGTCCGTTAAACCGTCCATCAGCTGTTTCTGAAGGGCAGAAAGCCGGTCCGCAGAAAGTGCCTGGATGCCTTTTTTGACCGAAGCGGCGACCTTTGGGCCGCCGACCTTATAGGTGGTATACAGCAGTCTGAACAGCAATGCCTCCCGTTCTGCTTCACTGCTTTCCGAGAGCAGCGCTTCCGCCTCCGCACCGCCTCCAGCCTTCTGCTCTTCCCAGGCACTGGTCAGCAGCGTCTGGGCGATGCCCGCAATCTGTTCCCTGTCTTCCCTGGAACTGAGCGCTGGCTTCAGGAGCTGGTCCCAGTCACTGCTTACTCCCCTGGAAAGCGCATAGACCGCCTGATAGCCGGATTCCGCGGAAAAGCCCGAATTCTGAAAGGTCTGCAATCCCAGAACACCTGATATGATGACTGCAATACCCAATAAAAGCACAAGCGCAATCCCGATTTTTGTCCGGGTTGGGGCCGGGTCTTTCCTGGCAATGCTTCCCGGGGTTACCGACATACTCTGCATCCATTACACCTTCCTTTTACAGGAATATTGAACCGAATTCTGTGAAAAAGGGGAAGCCTGACGGCTCCCCCATTATGTTCCCTGAAAGAATTACTTGGTGGTCACCTTCTCGGTCCATGCCGTGTTAATCGCTTCGCGATTCCGGTAGGCATTCTCCCAGTCAACGCCCAGATCCTTGGCAATCAGGCTTTCTGTATCCACAGAAGCATACGGAATCTCGGTCATGCCGGCGAATACAGAATGCATATAGCCCTGGAGAATCAGCTTCTGCGCTTCTTCGCTCAGGAGCCACTTTTCCACTGCTTCGCAGGCTTCAATGTTCATGTTGGCGGAATGTTCCTCTGCAACCGTCATCACGGTGGAGGGGATCAGGACAACGCCGTCTTCCGGATAGATGCAGGCCAGGTTGGTAATCGGCGTGCCGGCATCTTCGGCTTCTTTCAGCACCTTCAGGATGGATTCTTCGAGAATCATGATGGCGGCGCATTCACCGGTCTGCAGCTTGGCAATGGCGGTGGAGCCGGATTCGATCATGACCTCGTTGGCTGCCAGACCATCCAGGAATTCCTTGCCATAATGGTTATCCTGAATCAGGGAAGCAACCGCCGCAAAGGTGGTGCCGCTGGTCAGGGGATTGCCCATGGAAATGTAGCCCTTCAAGTTGGTATCTGTGGCAAAATCCTTGAAGGTCTTCGGAATCTCAACGCCCTTTGCCTTCCATTCGTCCACCATCTCGGGGTTGTAGGCAAGCACCATGTTGCAGACGCGAACCGGATACCAGTAGCCTTCCTCATCATAGGGGAAGCGCAGCAGCGTATCCGCGCCTTCGATTGTGATCGGCTCCAGATAGCCTGCCTCCTTGAGCTCGAGAGAGAATGCAGGTTCTGCAACCAGCATCATATCGCAGCCCAGGGTGCCGGTATCCATCTCACCGTAGACCTTGGTGATCAGAGAGGAGGTGCCGCCATAGAAGAAGAAGCTGCCGTCAAAAGCAGGAGTCAGATTCGGGAACTCCTCTTTCAACGCCGCATCCATCATGTCAATAACAAACGGATACATGGAAGAATAGATGCCGATGGTTCCTTCCACATCCTCATCGACCGCCAGTGCTGCCGTGCAGGCCATGACCATAACAACAGCGAGAATCAGAGCAAGCAGTTTTTTCATTACAGATTCCTCCATTCTATCGTCCCACTGACACCCTGCCCTTCCTTCCCGGGCAGCGGCTGTCTTTGTGGTTTTCTAAGTAGAATCATATCATGTTTTCGTTCAGAGTGTCAATATCTCCCATTACAACAAACGCTGTTTCCTCTCCCTTTTCCCGGAGTCGGGGGCAGAGCCTGCAGGTCCGCTGCCGGTTTTTTCCTGCTCCCAGCCCCTGCAAAAGGGTTAAAAAAGGCTGCGCAGACCATGCGCAGCCCGGAAAATCAAAGATATGGGATCATACTGGCAAGACGGTCAAAGATCAGGTCCGGCTTGATGTCGGATGCCTCCACGTCCGCCATCCCGGCTTCCCCGGAAAGGACCAGAATCCCGGTCATGCCATGTTTCACGCCCGTCGCCACATCGGTGTAAAGACGGTCCCCCACGATGGCAATCTCCTCTGCGGTAAAGCCGGTGCGGGCCAGGGCCTCATCCACAATTCCCCGGTAAGGTTTTCCCAGAATGACATCCGCCTTGCGGCCCGTCGACGCCTCAATGAAGGCCATGATCGCCCCCATGTCGGGAATGAATCCCGTTTCGGTCGGGCAGTTGAAATCTGGATGGGTGGCTATGTAGGGACGGCCCTCCCGGATAAAATCGCAGACCCGGCACATCTTGGCATAATCAAGGGTGGTATCGAAAGCCACCAGCACATAATCCGGATTCTCTTCGGTCAGCTGCAGTCCCATTCCTTCCAGTTCCTCCCGCAGCATGGGATTCCCCAGCAGATAACCTTTCCCGCCGGGAAAATGAGACAGGCAGTAATGTGCGGCGGCATGACCGGAGGTAATCACGTCCCGGTATTCCTCCGGGACCCCCATCCGCGTCAGCTTTTCGCGGTAGACCATGGCGGACTTGCTCGAATTGTTGGTCAGGAACCGGGCTGTTCTGCCGGTAGCACGAAGCGCTGCCAGAAAGTCCAGGGAACCTTCAATCAGCTGGTCTCCCAGATAAAAAGTGCCGTCCATATCCAGCAAAAAACACGAAACCTTTTTTAACCGTTCCCGGATTTCTCTCTCTTCCATGGTCTTTCATCCTTTCCGTCTTATGGCTTCCGTTTCCGGAGCCGGTGCATCTGCTATCCTCCGCTGCTGCCTTCCGGCGGAAGCCTTCCCGGCTCCGGCACCTCCGTGCCCGCGGATTCCCTTTACGCCATGCTTATAATAATTCATCCCGCCACCCGGAGGCGGGGGATGAATTGTTCTCTGATCGTCAGACAGACTTGGTGGCAATCACATCAACACCGGTTCCGCAGACGTCCGGTACCACCGTGGTTCCCGCCGCGATGGGCGCCTTCAGCTTTACGCCGGAGAGGACCGCCATGCAGTCAGCAATGCGGTTTTTGGGAATGGGAGTGCGGGTCTTGACGGACAGCGGCTGGGCGCTTCCTTCCACGGGAATCACGGCCGTCACCATGCGCATCGGATTGACGCACTCCTGACGGGCATAGATTTCACCGCGCTTGCAGGAATTTCCGGTTACCGAAACCACCTGGCCGTCTTTCAGTTCCACGCTGAGCCGGCATCCGACCGGACAGTTAATGCAGGTAATTTCCATCAGGAATCACTCCTTTCAATGCTTACGGTCAGCGGTGCATCCAGTGTTGCCGCCACTTCCGGCTTGATGGTCATTACAGCCATTTCGCCAGGGGTATAGATGGGGGCTTTCCTCCGCAGCACTTCCCTGTCTCCGCACCGGACCACGCAGGTGGCATTCCGGAAAACGCCGGAGGGACGGAACATCAGGTCAATGGCGTCCTGTGCTCCCTTGCGGATACGCTGCGGCACCGTGCCGCGCACGCCTTCGCCATCCTTCACCGGCAGCATCTCATAAGCTGCCGTTTCGCCGCGCACATAGGCAGCAGCTGCATGGCCCGCTTTAAAGGATTCATTGGATACATGGTCCACCAGGTCATGGACATGCAGCACATTGCCGCAGGCAAAGATGCCCGGTACGCTGGTTTCCAGAAGGTCGCTGACCTCTGCTCCGCTGGTCAGCGGGCTGAGCTTGACGCCGGCACCCTGGGACAGTTCGTTCTCCGGGATGAGGCCGACGGACAGCAGCAGGGTATCACAGTCAAAGTGGATCTCCGTGCCGGGGATCGGCATCCGCTTTTCGTCCACTTTGGCGACCGTCACGCCGCTGAGGCGCTCGCGTCCTTCGATGTTGATGACCGTATGGGAAAGATACAGCGGAATATTGTAATCGTTCAGGCACTGCACGATGTTCCGGTTGAGTCCGGAAGAATACGGCATGAGCTCCACGCACGCCAGCACCTTGGCTCCTTGCAGCGTCATGCGTCTGGCCATGATGAGGCCGATATCGCCGCTGCCCAGGATAACGACCCGCTTTCCGGGCATATATCCTTCCAGGTTGACAAACTTCTGTGCAGTACCTGCGGAGTAGATGCCGGCGCAGCGGGTGCCCGGTGTGCCGAGTGCTCCACGGGGCCGTTCCCGGCATCCCATGGCAAGAATCACGGCGCCGGCCTCGATGACCTGATAGCCGTTGCGGTTAATGCAGGAAACCATCCGGTCGTGGCTCACCGACAGGACGGTGGTATCCGTCTGGATTTCAATGCCCAGTTCCCTGGCCCTGTCAATATCCCGCTGCGCATACTCCGGACCGGTCAGCTCTTCCTTGAAACGGTGGAGGCCGAATCCGTTATGGATGCACTGGCGAAGGATACCGCCGGGATTGTGTTCCCGCTCGAGAACCAGGATGCTTTCAATGCCATCCTCCCTTGCAGCAATGGCGGCTGCCAGACCGGCAGGGCCGGCACCGACAATCAGAATGTCCACTTTTCTCGTCGCTTCCATGTTACTGTCTCCCCTCCATTGCTTCCCGGATCGTGCCTACCAGAAGCCTGCTCTCTCCGCCGCACTTGGTTACCTCGGTCATGGGGATGTGCAGCTCCTCACTGAGGATTTCCGTCACCCTCGGGCTGCAGAAGCCGCCCTGACAGCGTCCCATGCCCGCACGGGTCCTGCGCTTGACACCGTCAATGGTGGTAGCGCCAACCGGGCGGTGGATCGCTTCACGGATTTCCGCTTCGGTCACGGTTTCACAGCGGCAGATAATGGTTCCGTACAGCGGATTCCGTGCCAC
>CAMVHE010000051.1 GCA_947167215.1 uncultured Clostridia bacterium | reverse complement strand
ATTATTCTCTCATGTTTTGAAAAATCCTGCAAGCAAGGTTTCCATACAGTATTGTGTTATGTGCAGTGATGTTGCCTCTCACTTATGCCTGTTGGATTATTGACGGCTACAGTGATTGCGACAACATGTCCCTTCTATTTTAGCATAGATTCAGTTACTTTGAAAGGAGAAATAGCATCGCCACAACTGCCCTTATTTCACTCCACGCCGGTCGAGGTCGAAAGGTTCACCGCGCTTTCCAGCAGATTATCGGATATGTAAAGAACCCCGACAAAACCGTAGGCGGGGAACTTGTAACCGGATACGCCTGTGATCCGCTCATGGCAGAGGCGCAATTTACACAGGCAAAAGCAGAGTATTATCAGAAAACAGGGCGAAGGAGAGGATGGTACGATGTGATCGGCTATCATCTTCGCCAGTCCTTCGCGCCGGGAGAAATCACACCAGAGGAAGCGAATCGTCTGGGTCAGGAACTGGCCCGGCGGTTCACGAAGGGTCAGCATGCCTTCATAGTTGCTACGCATACCGACAAGGCGCACATTCATAATCACATCATCATCAGTGCGGTTAACCTGGATTGTGACCGAAAGTTCCGGGATTTTCGAAGATCTGCCATGGCAATCCGAAGATTGAGCGATACAATCTGTCTGGAAAACGGCTATAGCATTATTGAAAACCCTCAAGCGCCTGACCGTAGCAAGGGGCGTTCTATTTGGAATGTTGGTCGGAATCCACCGACACAAAGAGACGATTTGCGCGAGGCTATCGACATCGCTCTGACCCAAAGGCCGAAGGACATGGAGGCTCTGCTGCAGCAACTCATCTCCATGGGGTGGGAAGTCAAACGCGGAAAACATATTGCATTGAGAAAGCCAGATCAAAAGCGCTTCAAACGAATGGATTCCCTCGGGGAAGACTATACCCAGGAAGCATTGATTGCCATCATGCAGGGTAACCAGCCGCATGCACCCAAACGGAAGAGGAGCATGAACGAAAAGCAGGAGCATCGTATGGCGCTCCTGGCAGAAATTCAGCGGAAGATGCGAGACCGCAACAGCCCCGCCTATACCCGCTGGAGCAAAGTCTTCTACGCCAAGCAGATGGCCAACACGCTCCTTTATATGAGTGAGAACAATCTGGATGATGCTGATGTTTTCTCCAGGGCTGCCGCCGCATCTGCCCGGTGTGATGAACTCACAGAACAGATTCAGCAGGCTGATACCCGTATGAAGACACTGACAGAACTCCGTCAGCACATCTTCAACTACAACAAGACGCGGGAAGTATACCGGGCCTACGCGCGGATCACACCGAGGGACAGAGCCCGATTTGCTGCAGAGCATCAACAGGAGCTGGAACCGCATCGGACAGCCAAGAAGGCATTCGACGCATTGGGAGGCTCACGTCTGCCCACTGTAAAAGAAATCAACGCAGAGTTTGAAACCCTGCGCCGACAGAAAAGCAAGCTATACAGTGAATACCAGCAGGCAAAGAAAGAACGTGCTGAACTGCTTACCATCCGCGCCAACCTCGAACTGATCCTTGACCGCAGTCAGCACGAAATCGAACAGGAGGCACAGCGGAATGATCGATGATTCCGCCAGGAATGCGACAGTACGTCGCTCAGTTCACACGGCTCGCCCGTGTGTTCGAAGGGACCTGGGGACGTTTCCCCAGCAAGCGCATCCGGCCTATTGGGCCCAGGATGCCTTGCTTGCGAAGTATTGATTTGACCCTTTCGGACGCTGCCGGCGGCAGAAAAGCGATTGTTCCCTCCGCTCTGCGCCCTGGACGCCGGGCCCTCACGGAACGAATTTTGCCCGACCTCTTGACGTCCCCCCCCTGACAAGGTATCATGTATTTGTAAAAGTGTATCCGGGCATCGGCCGCAGCGGCCGGTGCCTTTCTTCTACCCAGGCCGCTCTGCGCCGGGCTGATCACCGCAGCCGGAACGCAGGCCGGCTTTTCTTGTTTCCAAACGGCACTGTCAGGAGGTGTGCATGAAAAATCAGTCTTCTCTCTCTCACCGGACACGGAAGGCGGCACAGGAATCACAGCCCTCCGCAGCTTCAGAGCGTAACCCTTTAGGCCTGCAAAACGCTTGCCACGCAAGGCTTCCCGGAGGCGGATTCTTTACGGATGACCTGCAGGTCATCCGCATGAAAATGTCATACTGATCTCAGTTAGGACTGCTTCATCTTGGCAAAAGGATTTCGGCCTGCGGGCCGACCCGGGGCTTTGCGATCGCCCCCGGGACCCCTTCGCAGCCGCATGTTGGGTTGAGCACTCTTATTTGAGAATAGTATCACGCATCAGACCGCCGGAACAGGAGAACGTTTTTGGCAGCAAGCCGACCCCTCATCTTGAGGGCGCACTTATGTGTTCCTGCGGAACACGGTGCGCTCTCCGAGGGCCTTCCGGAGGCCGGCCAAAGCCGGCTAAGCCCGTCGAATGCTTGCATTCGATGGGCTGTACCCACGGAAATCTTTGATTTTCGTGGGCGGAGCGCGGGGAGCTCGATGCCCTTCGGCCATCACAGGGGCTGGCCCCTGCGCTGACTGCGTCAGCTGCCCCTTCACAGTGCACGCAATGAAATCAGGAAGTCGGAACGAAATTCCCTGCCCTTCATTATTCGCACAACAGCCAACAAGGAGGATCATTCATGCAGAATCACCATTCCCACACAATCGATGATCAGGGACGTCTCGTCGTCCGCATTCTCTCTGCCTTCTGGCTTCCGGAACTCACCGTCCGCGATGTCATCCATGGAACAGCCTACGTGGTGACCGGAAGCTGTGAGGGCGGCGAGCCCATCACCCGGAAGCTCGAGCGGCTTCTCCCGGAAATTGTTCCTGACGAATCAGCCGACACTGTAAAAATTGACGCAGATGAGGAGGCATGACCCGTAACAGAATTTCAGAATCATGCTATACTGACACAGACCAATCCAGCAGCGGATGCCCCGGCAGAAAAGGAGGATCACGAAATGTCAGGGGCAAAAATCACAGCGCTGTACTGCCGGCTTTCCCAGGAGGACGAACGCCTGGGCGAGTCGCTTTCCATCGAGCATCAGAAGGAAATCTTGCTGCGTTACGCGCGGGAGCACCGCTTTCCCAATCCGACCTTCTTCGTGGACGACGGCTGGAGCGGCACGGACTTCAACCGGCCGGGCTTCCAGAAGCTGCTCGCAGAGATTGAGGCGGGCCATGTGGGTGTGCTGCTCACGAAGGATCTCTCGCGTCTGGGACGCAATTCCGCCATGGTCGGCCTGTACACGACGTACACCTTTCCGCAGAGCGGCGTGCGGTACATCGCCATTAACGACGGCTTCGACACGGCGGATCAGATGAGCGTGAGCCAGGATTTCGCCGGGATCCGGAACTGGTTCAACGAGTTCTTCGCGCGCGACACCAGCCGAAAGATCCGGGCGATCTACAGGGCGAAGGGCGAGCGCGGCATCCACCTTTCCGTGAACGCGCCGTACGGATACGTGAAGGACCCCGGGGATCCGAAGCGGTGGCTGGTGGACCCGGAGGCGGCGGAGGTCGTCAGGAGGATCTTTGACCTGTGCATGGAGGGCCGGGGGCCGCACCAGATCGCACGGCAGCTGACTGAGGAAAGAGTGCTTGCGCCGACGGCGTACAAGCAGCAGCAGGGGCAGAACACGCCCGGACCAACCCCGGAGAACCCGTATTTCTGGAGCGACGGCACGGTGGCGCGGATTCTGGAGCGGAAGGAGTACACCGGCTGCACGGTCAATTTCCGCACGTACCAGGCGTCGCTGTGGGACAAAAAGCAGCGGATGAACCCGGAGGAAAAGACGCTTGTCTTCCCGGATACCCATGAGGCGATCGTTGACGAGGCGGTGTTCCAGCGCTTGCAGGAGATCCGCCGGCGCCGGCACCGGGTGACGAAGACGGGGATCATCAGCATATTCTCCGGGCTGATGTACTGCCCCGACTGCGGCGCGCCCATGCGATACAGTGCGACCGGCGGCAGGGGACGAACAGACCAGGCCTTCTTCGAATGCGGCACGCATGCCAACAAGCGCAGGCAGAAAAAATGCGGCACGCACTTCATTCGCGAGTCCGCGCTGAAGCCGCTTGTGCTGAAGCACATCCAGGCGGTGGCCGGCTGCATCCTGTTCCATGAGGAGTATTTCCGCAGGGTGATCCGGCAGCAGCAGGAAGTCCGGAGCGAGAAGCGCATCGCCGAACTGAAGCGGCTGTTCGTGAAGATCTATGAGGACAACGCAGCCGGCCGGCTGAGCGACGAGCGGTACGAGCTGCTCAGCGCCTCGTATGAAGCGGAGCAAAAGCAGCTGGAGGCGGAGGTGTCTGACCTGCAGGCGCAGATCCAGTCGCAGGAAGCCCAGGCCGCCCAGCTCGAGAAGTTCATCCAGACGGTCAAAGACAGAGGCCTTGCAATTACCGAACTGGACAGCCGGCTTTGTGCACGAGCTGATCGAGCGGATCGAGGTCTTCGCTCCCGACAAGAGCTCCGGCCGCCGCACGCAGCACATTCACATCCGCTACGCCGGCCTCGGCTTCATCCCCGCCCAGGCTCTGACGCAGGCAAAGGAATGAGCTCTGCGCCGCAAAAAGCATCACTGCAAAAGTATTGAATTTGAGTGCGATACTGCTGTATGGAGCGCCTTCCCCTGATGCCGGGGGGTTATGCTTTCCTTTTGTCCTGCAGGCCTCCTGCAAATATTCACTGCAGCACGACGGGTCCGTCAGCCCTCCCTGACGTATTGGAGCCGGACCTGCCATAAAAGAGAAAGCAGTACGTACAGCGCACCTCCGGTCAGAAGGATATAGCAAAGGTCCCGGAGAAGGAAGAAACTCGTCGTACGCGTCCCCATCAGCAGCAGATGTGCCATACCGTAAGAAACCGGCACAAAAAACATCTGCCGGAGGATCCGGCTCCATTGCCTTTTCCAGAATACCCGCCAGAGGATCCCCAGAACCACCGCCAGGCCGGCAGCAATCAGCACGTAATATCCCAGAACCAGGCGTGGCAGGACTTCCATGCCGCCATCGGCTGCTTCGCCCCAGAGGAGCTTCTGCGGATTCCCGTAACCATAGATCAGACGGTCCGGTACCGGGCAGATCAGCATATTCCCTTCCTGATAGGATACCTCCTGACCGGGCGAAGGGCTTCTGGCAAATCCCTGAATGACCGCCGTCACGGTGCCGTCCTCCTCCACCACGGACTCTGTCTTTATTCCTGTAATCCGGCCGTCCGTCCGGAGCACAAGCGCTTCTTTATCCAAATCCGGCAGGGAGGCACCTTCCTTCACGATGTGATCGATCTGCCAGGCTTCTTCATCGGATGCAACGGCTTTGACTCCCGTTACTTCCACAAGGCCATCCTGCCATGGAAGCGGCTCCAGGCTGTCCGCCCGATAAAAGCAGGCAATAATAAGAACAAAGACCATCAGCCCTGCAATCAGGGAAGCCTGACGCCGCCGCCTTCGGATCTCTTTTTTCAGCGTATGCAGAGGCGCCGTCATTTTCACGGCAACTTCCGCCGGGGCATCCATCTCTTTATACTTCTTCCGGCATTCCGGGCATTCCTGCAGATGTTCCTCCATAAGGGCCCGGGTTTCCGGTTCCGTCATCTTCTCCGCATAAAGAGGAAGAAGATCCCGGACAACAGCACAAGGCAGCTTCATAGTCTCTCCTCCATTTCTTCTTTCAGTCTGTGGCGGGCCCGGTGATAGACCACACAGGCCCAGTTTGCACTTTTCCCAAACAGTTCTCCGATATCCCGAAAGCTGAGCTGCCCCAGCGTCCGCAGGGTAAATACCTCCCGGTACGGTTCCTCCAGATGGTGAAGCAGTCGGTGAATGTTCATGCTTTCCTCCCGGCGCATGACGGACTCTTCCGGATTGGTTCCGGGTTCCGGAAGGTTTTCCGCTTCATCCATGGGCTGCATTTTCTTTTTCCGCTGCTCAGAAATCCAGAGGTTCCTTGCTATGGTACAAAGCCAGCTTTTCATGCTGCTCTCTCCCCGGAACTGGTCCAATGACCGCAGCGCTTTGAAGAAGGTTTCCTGCGTAATTTCTTCCGCCGCATGCGGGTTTCGGGAAAGAGAAAGCATATATCGGTAAACCGGGTCAAAATAGTCATGATAGATTTCATCAAACGTTTCCCGTTCCATCCGTGCTCCTCCTTTCACTATATTAGACGCAGTTCACTCCAAAATCTTACAGGCAATCCATTTTTTTCGATATATTTTCTCAGCATCCCACTATATCCCCGCCAGGGCCTGTCCTGCAGCGGTCTGTCCCGGAATCCGGGATCGGCAATCTGTTCCGCAGCCCGCATCATTCCTTCTGCCGCAGAATACTCCGTATGGAAAGAGTTTACCATAACTCCCGCGTTTTCGCAGCCGAAAAGGGAACTACCGGCAGGTTGCGGGCGATACGGGCAGCAGGTCCGCTTCCACGCTTCAGGCAGGCATTATCTTCCCTGTTTTCTTCCGGTCCTGCCTGTCCCGCTTTGAGATTCCGGAGCTTTCTGCGCCGGAATCTTCCCGGAAGGAAAGAATGTCACCTCTCCTGACGGAATACCCTATCCGGTAAAGGATCCTCAGGAACACAATTATTTTTCAATTTAATCTGATTTCTCTTGACTCTGCCCCGGCTGTGGTGGACAATACTATACACTTAGGAGGGGATTTCAGCATATGAAAAAACTGATTGAAGCGTTTTGTTATCTGGAATTTGAAACAGTCGGACCAATAGGCATCCTGCTGATGGTCCTGTTTCTGGCAGGTCTCTGGCGTCTTCTGGAAAAATCCGGGCTGAAGGGCTGGTGGGCTCTGATCCCCGGTGCAAGAGACTATCAGCTCGCCCGGTGTGCGGGACGCGAGCCGGAAGGCCGGGCCTACAGCATTACCAGCATACTGTTCGCCATCAACCGCCTGATCCTGTTGCAGATCACACCGGAGACACCAGACGAGACCATCTCCAGCCTGATGCGGGCTCTGGTAATTTTCCAGCTGGCACTGGGTCTGGTTCGGTTTATCTATGGAGTCCGCATATGGAGCGGACTGATCGAGGTTTACGGTGTCAAGAAGCGATGGATGCTGCTGTGCCTGTTCAACTTTTCCAACTGGATTCCCGCACTGGTGTGGGGTTTCAATACGAAGTACAGCCCTGAATGGAAGGTGGAAGATATCCGGGCAGAGCTTGCCCGGCTTGCTACGCAGGGCAGTGCCGCCGTTATGGACGAGGGACTGACCGTTAATCTGAAGGAGCGCAGCGCCATGGAGTTCTTTCAAAAGAAGATCCTGCTGCGCGACATCCACCTGTCCATTCCCCGCGGCCACATGGTGCTGCTGCTGGGCGGTTCCGGTGCCGGAAAGACAACGTTCCTGAACGCCATCAACGGCTATGAGAAAGCGGATGCCGAAGTAATGCTGAACGGCACCAATATGTATACCCAATATAAGAAGATGCAGTATGAAGTCGGCTTCGTTCCCCAAGGCGAAATGATGCGGGGAAAGGATACCGTACTGAACACGCTGCTGGATACCGCCAAGCTTCGCCTGCCGCGGGCTGTATCCGCAAAGCAGCGCCTTCAGCGTGTCAACGAAGTAATGGAAATCTTCGGCCTGAAACCGGTTCAGCACAATCTGGTGGAAAAGCTCTCCGGCGGCCAGAAGAAGCGGCTCTCCATCTCCATGGAGTTCATTTCCAATCCCTCTCTGTTCATCCTGGATGAGCCGGATTCCGGACTGGACGGCGTGATGGCGCGGGAGCTTTTCGTACAGCTTCGCAAAATCGCCGATACCGGCAAAATCGTCATCGTAATCACCCACACTCCGGACCGCGTCATTGACCTTTTCGATGACGTGATCGTCCTGGCGAAGGATTCCGCACGCACCGGGCGTCTGGCCTGGTACGGGAGCATCGGGGAAGCACGGAAGTTCTTTGGCCGCGATAAGATGGAAGAGATTGTCAAGTCCGTCAACCGCAAGGAAGAAGGCGGCGACGGCCTTGCAGACGAATTCGTCCTGAAGTTTGCGGAGGTGCAGCATGGCTGAAATAAATGAGAACAAACCCATCCGGAGGTACAGGGCACGGCACCGCGGACGCAGTGAACAGGTGGGTATCTATCTGGGAAAACTGCTCCGGATGTTTGTCTACCAGAGCGACTGGAAAGTACTGCCGATGTCGGCACTGATTGCGGGCCTTGTGGGCATGGTCACCCGCAGACGCATTTTTATCACTATGGAAGGAACGCTCATGGGCTCTTTTGCTCTCGTGTGCGTTGCACTTTGGAACGGCTGCTTCAATTCCATACAGGTCATCTGCCGCGAGCGGGATGTTATCAAGCGGGAGCATCGCTCTGGCATGCACATTTCCTCCTACATCTTTTCCCACATGCTCTATCAGCTGATGCTGTGCATTCTGCAGACCGGCATCACACTCTACGTTTTAAGATTCATCGGTGTTCAGTTCCCCGCTGATGGCATGTTTACGCCCTGGATGATTGTGGATCTGGGAATTACAATGCTGCTGATCGCCTATGCAGCGGATATGCTGTCCCTGTGGGTTTCCTCCCTGGCAAAAACAACGACGACGGCCATGACCGTCATGCCATTCGTGCTGATCTTCCAGCTGGTATTTTCCGGCGGCATGCTGACGCTGCCTGCCTGGACAGCCCCGCTGACCCATTTCACCATTTCCAATCCCGGCCTCAAAGCCATCGCTGCACAGGCGGACACCAACAACCGCCCGTTTGTGACGATTTCCGATATGGTAGGCAGGATGCGGAACGATGAAGTCACCACCACGGTCACCCTTGGACAGGTACTCGACATTCTGACGGACCGCGACAACCCCACCGTTGCGGAAATACGGAAGATTGAGATCAATGGCACAATGACCATGGCCGAAATCAAGGAACTGCTGTACACTTCCGAAACGGTCGCCGTTCACAGAAATGACCCGTTCACGGAAGGAATGACCGTCGGCGATGCACTGGATCTTCTGGAAATCATGGGATTCTGGGAAGAGAATGCCGACCAGACAATCGAGTTGCACAGCACTGTCGGCGAAGTTGCAGATATAATGGCTGCGAATCCGGATATCCAGTCCCGCCGCGATGAAAGCTATACGCTTACCACCACCGTAGGCGGATTACTGGACATTGCCGGCGAAAAGAAAGTCAGGACATTCCTCGAAGACAGGGCTGCCGCTGCCAGTTACAATGCGGATTATGCCCTCACAGAGGACAACATTCTCTTCTATTGGCTGCACCTTATGGGATTCATTGCCCTGTTTGCGTTTCTTTCCACCATCACGCTGGAATTTGTTGATAAAGACCGGCGGTAGATAGCAGTGAAAACGGAACAGGCCGCAAAACGCGCACTGCGCTTTGCGGCCTGTTTTTCTATTCGATGCTTATGTTCCGGCATTGGAAGCCCCAAATCAGAGGAGAAAACTCCTGCAGAGCCTGTTTCCTTTGGGACAAGACGCTCTCCGCCGTTTCAGCCCTTCCTCTTTTTCCTCCGTTCCATTTTCCGCTCATGGAGGGGGCAGAGCAATGCAGGAAAGCCAGCCATGCCCTGAAAATCTGCAGTCATAATGGCCACGCTCTTCAGGTTTCAAAGTATTTCCGGAGATATTCGCGAAGCGCAGGATCACAGACATATACAAAGGAACCATGGATTCCCCGTGTCATAAGGGTCGCGTAGATGTTGATAATGTATTCCCGGAGGGCTTCATAATCCCCGCTTACCGCCCTTCCAAGATTATCCCTGTAGTTTTCCCGGAGAACCTCAATGCGCTGTTTCTCCGGACCGTACGTGATTTCCGGTCCGAAAATGACACCGGTGTAGTTCAGGTCATAGCCCTGAACGGTGTGAATGCATCCCACCTCATAGGGAAGACGGTCTGAATTGATCCAGTCGGTGGACGTGCGGTTCCAGACATAGCCTCTGCCGATATCAATATCCCTTATTCCGTCATCCGTGCTCTTTTCCTTCGTAACCCATGTCCATGCATAGCCTGCCACACCGCAGGACAAGCCGAATTTTCTGTCCAGTCTGTTGATTTCATCCATCATCGCATCCACATCGTCGTAGAAGCGCAGGGAGTAGTTTTCAAAAGGACCATGTGCCGCTGATGCCCGGCTGTGCAGCACATCCTTGACGTACTGAATGTAATCGTCTCCCCCCAGGCACCGAAGCTGGGATTTCAGGGGAATTCTGACCAGATTCCTCGTGCACAGAATCTGCTGAAACATGGAGGAAGGAATGTCAGACGGCTTTACCGACTGCTCCGGATCATAAAACAGTAACTGCATGTGGCTGCACTTCATCAGCCAGTCCAGTTCGGTTGCTTCCTTGGGAAGTCCCAGCAGTATATTGTTTTTGTCAAAGGCCGGATACTGGGCCAGGGCTTTCCTCTGGTGAAGCCGGTGTGCCTCATCGCAGACCAGCAGGTCAAACATCCCGTTCTGGGCAGCCTTTGGAACTTCAACAGGACTGAGTATCATTTTCGAGGACAGACCCCGAACCGTAGTGAATACATTCTTCAATGTCTCCCGGAGCGACTGCATGGGAACAACAAAACCGATTTTTAACGGTTTGCCCGGCTGCAGAAGCGACTGGATCAGACTGATGTCAATTGCTTCCGTCGAATCATCGACCTCGAAGGTATTATTGGCCAGATCCGTCAGAAGCTTGACAAGGAAAACGGCCAGAATCGTTTTACCTGTTCCTGCACCGCCTTCAACCACCATGGTCTGCTCCATGCCGTGTTTCAAATACCCCGAAAGAATAAACAGGACCTTGTCGAGGACCTTCTGCTGATCCGCAGTAAGGGCCTTATAAGGAGAATACTTGAACAGGTCCGAGTTCTCTATATCTGCCAGTCCGCTTCTTGCCAGTCCCAGATCTTTCAGTGCGTCCCATATTTTCAGAAACTGACCTTCATACTCATCTCTCGCATAATAATCAAAATTTGCAAGACCTCCGTTGCCGTTCTGAAGCCGGTACTTTCCGTCTGCGGAAACATATTTGATCAGAAAGGCTTCCAGGTCCAGGGCAACCGACTTGTTGAACGTTTCGGACGTCATGATGTGGATTACCTTCAGACGCTGGCGTTCCGGGTTCTCCCAGTGCTGGCTGGCACGCCTTCCGGCGTTGAGTGTTTCTCCGATATATGCTTCATGGGTTTCTTCATTATGGATGAAATATACCACTGGCCAGTTTGCTCCATACTCCCGCTGTCCGGAATGCCAGGCTTCTATCGCTCTCTGGCTTTGGGCATTGAAAGGAAAATCCCGCACCTGGAAGTCATAACTTATCATATTTGGTGCTCCTTCCTCTGCTCTTTTCCACGGGATACTTCTTCGCATTTACTGCCAGCTTTTTCTTCACAATTTCGGCAGGATCCACTCCCAGCTTGTCTGCCAGCAGCAGACAATAGTTCAGAACATCCGCCAGTTCTTCCTCTACCGCCTTCTGATCGGCGCTGTCATCCCACTGATAGCATTCGAGGAGTTCGCCTGCTTCGATCGCTATTGATTTTGCCAGATTGGCCGGACTGTGAAACTGATCCCAGTCCCGCTCTTCCGTAAACCTGACAACAAGCTCCATAAGCTCCTGCATATCACTCATTCCGGCTTTCCCCTCTTTGTCCTGTTATGATGAATCCTTCGGTTTCCCTTCCCGGTCTTACAATGCACAGTGTCCCGTTCGTCCTGGCGTGTCTGCGCATATTATCCAGAACGCTGTCCTGCATATACATGCAGTTATTTTTGCTCAGCGTGTCCTCCGTTCCCGCCTGACTCCATTACTTTGCAGGCAAGCCCTGCAAGGCAGTCTTCCGAACCGCCTTCCTGCTGACCACTTTTCCTTGCTGCCTCACTGTTTTCTGACTTCGAGCAGCCGGATGCCTTCTTCAAAGCCTCCGCGTTCTTCATACTTGCAGATACGGGCCGCTTCGATTTCATCCCAGGAAACCCCCATGTGATGAGCAATGCCGTGGAGCACTTCCAGAATATCAGCCATTTCCTCCACATTCCGTGCTTCCAGATATTCCTGGACTTCTTCCTGTAATTTATCCCCCAGTGCCTGCATCATTGACTCTCTGGGGATAATATCCGTGACAGGTTCCTTTCCGGCCTTGCGGATGACTTCCGGAATCCTGTCCCGAACTAGTTTATGATAGTGAACGGAACTCATACTTCCACCCCGCCTGCTGTATTTGCGAAAGCCGGAAGTTTCCGGATCCGGTCATTTCCTTCTGCCGCATCAAAGGAGGAAGGTCGTCTTCGTCAAAACCGTCCCATTCTTCCCCGGAAGCTCCCCTTTTCCATGGTGCTCCGAATCTTCCGCCCGGCTGATTCTGCACCTGCATATCCAAATTATACCGGGCATGCATGAAGTTGTAAAGGAAGGTTTCTCCCTTCCTGCCTGATTTTCCATGCATTCAATATGGATTTCCGTGCTCCTGTTCCCGATTAAGCGCTGTCTCCCCCGTGTAACCAGAGAAAGCCTGCAGAGCTGTATCCAGCTTTGCAGGCTTTATGATCATTCCAGGGGTTCCTCCCGAAAAAAACAGGTAAAATGAACACATTCCCGGGAAAAGACAATCGGAAAGCACCGGGCTTTCCCCCGGCAGACGGACGGTGTGTCCGGTGAGGGGAATGCCTTCCGCGCTTCCTCCTCAGCAGCCTTTTCTTCCGCTCTTATGATCCTCCACGGAGCACGCATTGGGCGAACCGTATTCGATCAGTCCGGCATCTGCGGGATCAATCGATATTCTGCCATCTTCAAACACGAATGCCGGAATACCGACATCCCCGATTTCCTTGCAGTGGTCAAAGACCGGAGATGTGTCCCGCAGTCGGGTAAAAGCGCTCATATTCCGGATGTTCTCTCCGATGTTGATATACTCAAATTCATCTTCCCTGCCCCGGATCTGCTCATGGACATAATCACAATAGGGGCAGGTGGGCATTCCATAGATTCTGATCATCCTTCTGAACTCCTTTTCTTTATCCTTTTTTCCGAACATGTGCAGCATCGTTTTCCCCGGTAAATACAGGCTTCCGGCAATCAGAAAATGCCCTGCATGCCGCTGAAGGCAGCGGTTTCCTGACGGATTTTCTCAATGAATTCCTCTACGGTGTACGTGCTGGTCTGGTCCGTCGCCCGGTCACGGACGGAAATCCTGTTGTCCGCCACTTCCTTCTCACCCACGATAACCATATAGCATACCTTATCCTCCTGGCGGGCATAGCGGATCTTATAGCCGATCTTCTCATTGCGGTCATCCAGTTCCACCCGGATCCGGCTGTCCCTCAGGCGCTTATAGACCTTCTCAGCATACTCCATGCTTTTGTCACTGACGGGCAGGACCTTGACCTGTACCGGCGCCAGCCACAGCGGGAATGCACCCTTGGTTTCCTCGATCAGGTACGCCATAAACCGGTCCAGACTGCCCAGGATGGCGCGGTGCAACACCACCGGCGTCTTTTCACTGCCATCCTTGTCGATGTACTTGAGGTCAAACTTGGCAGGCAGGCAGAAATCCAGCTGGCAGGTGGACAGCGTGTACTCCGCGCCAACGGCCGGCGTGACATTGACGTCCAGCTTTGGACCATAGAACGCCGCTTCACCGATTTCCTCGGTAAAATCGATTTTCAGCTCGTGCAGCACTTCCCCGCAGAAAAACGGAGGGATGCCGTAGAACAGCTGCTCAGTTTCCGCTTTCCTTTATCTTCAGGTCCATCTTATTCAGTACCAGAAGGGACACGATCAGCAGCACCGCACCGACCGCAAGTGCAATCCACGGTGTCCGGGTAAATCCAGCGACCAGATAGCCAACCGCGCATACCGCCGCAACCAGTGTAGCATACGGCAGCTGCGTTTCCACATGCCGGATATGCGGACAGGACGCTCCGGTGGATGCCAGGATCGTTGTATCGGAGATCGGTGAGCAATGGTCGCCGTATACCGAACCGGCCAAGGTCGCTCCCAGCGTCGGCACCAGCAATCCGCCGGCGCCGTCGGCAGCACAGATCATGGTCACAATGGGAATCAGCATGCCAAAGGTTCCCCAGGAGGTACCCATGGAAAAGCTCATGGCTGCAGCAACCACGAAAATCAGGAAGGGCAGGAAGCCCAGCGGAAGGTTGGCGGTACTGACGAATCCGGAAATGAATTCTCCCGTGCCGATCAGCTGCCGGCACACGCCGCCGAGGCTCCAGGAAAGAATAAGAATCAGCATGGGCGGGACGATATTGGAAATACCGCCGACAATGTTGGTCATAAACTCCCTGGGCTTCATCAGTCCCCGCGGAATGTACAGCAGGAAAGCGGTGACAAGGCCGGCAAAGGCACCCAGCGTCAGGCCGGCAGTCGGATTGTAGCCGATTGCTTCAGAGAAGGATGTACCACGGAAGAATCCGCCCACATACGCCATGCCCAGAATCGCGCAGACGATCAGCACCAGAATGGGAAGCACCAGGTCGATCACCCTGCCGTTTGCAGGCGCCCCGGCGGCATCGCTGCCGCTGTTTTCTTCTGCACTTCCCTGTCCCGCTTCCTCCTCGGCTTTTTTCATGGGACCGAAGTCCCTGCCCGTCCAGCAGATGAAGAGCACCATCAGGATGGTCAGCAGGGCATAAAGATTATAGGGAATGGTGGAAAGAAATACGTTGAATCCATTGGTCTGGCTGACCTCGCTGGCAACCGCCACCGCCCAGCTCGACACCGGAGCGATGATGCAGACCGGCGCGGCCGTGGCATCAATAACATAGGCCAGTTTTTCCCGGGAAATGCGGAGCCGGTCCGTAATCGGGCGCATGACCGTACCGACCGTAAGGCAATTGAAGCCGTCATCAATGAAGATCAGCACTCCCAGCAGGGAAGTGGCAAAGCTGGCGGAACGCTTGGTTTTGAGATGCTTTCCCGCCCATCGTCCATAAGCCTCGCTGCCCCCGGATTTGGAGACCAGGCTCACCACCGCCCACAGCAGCGCCAGGAAGATGATCATATAGGCATTGTCCGCAATCTTCGAATACATCATGTCAAATGTGGTAGCCACTGCAGAAATGATGGTCCCGCCTCCTGCAAAGCTGTAGATCAGCATTCCGGAAAACAGACCAATAAACAGGGAAGAATAGACCTCCTTGGTAAGCAGTGCCAGCACTATCGCAATTATCGGCGGCAGAATAGACAGCCAGCCGGTTTCGATCATTGTAAACTCCATAAGACCCTCCGAACTAATTATTGTCTCCGTCCTCTGGTTCATGCATGCGCGTCATCGCCTTGCACAGCAGGCTTCTGAGCGTCAGCAGTTCCTCTTCTTCCAGCGGAATGCATCCCTGCATGGCTTCTGGGACCGCTTCCGCCAGCTTTTTCAGGTTCCGGCCCTTTTCCGTCAGGTCAAGGAACAGCTTTCTTTCCCGGCTCTCCGGCAGAATTCTGTCAATCAGTCCATGTTTTTCCAGCCGCTTCAGGAGAGGGGCGAGTGTGCTGGATTCCAGGTGAAGGATCTGTCCCAGCCGGCGTTCCGTCATTCTTCCATATTCCCACAGCACCATCATTACCAGGTACTGCGTATAGGTAATCCCCAAGGGTTCCAGCGGCTTTCTGTACCGGCGCACCACTTCCTTGGCACAGGCATACAGCGGAAAGCACAGCTGGTTTTCCAGAAGAAGCGCTTCGCTTCTTTTATCTGTATCCTGCAAATCAGCTTCTCCTGTTCTCCGGCCTTACCCAGACATGCCGCCTGGGTGCCTTCGGCATGCGTTCGTGCCGGATCAGTGCCCTGATAACACGCCGGTGCGTAAAGCAGCAGCAGACCACCATTACGGCAATGATGATTCCGATAACCGCTCCGGTTGACATCTTCTGTTCCCTCTCTTATTGTTTCTTTGTGCTGTATTCAGGAAAAACGTCATATCTCTCCGATGAGGTATGCCGGTTTTTCAGGAAACAGTGCCTGTTACAGTGCCTTCGCAAACTCCCGGATTTCCGCGAGCTTTGCCTCGGAGCCGTTCTCATTGCCTGCGGCAGTGATGACTCCTGCATCCTGGATTCCCATGAATGCCAGCATGTCCTTATAGGTAGCGACCGCACCGGCGAAGGGAGCGGGGGAAGCGGAGCTGAGCAGCAGGGCAGCCTTCGCTGCTTTTGCCGGCTTTCCGATTGCATAAACTCTCTGAATGGCTGCAGACAGCTGAGCCGTCATATCGAAATAATAAATCGGTGAAGCAAAAACGACCATATCTGCTTCCTTATAGGCGGGCATGACCTTTACCATGTCATCTTTCTGGATGCAGGTGCCTTCCCCCTTGCCATGGCAGTACTCACAGGCCAGGCAGCCGTTGATATTCATTTTTCCCACATGCAGAATTTCCACCTCATGACCGGCGCTCTTTGCACCTTCTGCAAATGCATTGACCATGGCAGACGTATTTCCAACCCTGGGGCTTCCGTTCAGAATAGCAATTTTCATAATAGATCCTTCCTTTATTCCCGGAAACGGATGCAGGCCTCCGCCCGTGCCATTCCGTTGTTTATTCATCGTAGTCGCGCGCGACTACGATGAAATAATATACCTGTCCGGTCCAGAAATCAATTTAGAATACTGCCGGCATTTTCCAAAATGTAACATTTCTTTTAAATTATATCATTGTTCAACAAAATTCACTGCCTGGGACTGGATGTGTCCTGTACCGATCAGGTGCTTCCACGTCTTCTCTCATCCTTTTTATACTGGTTACTGGCAATTTCCAGTGCTTCCTCCGGTGTACAGGTATGATTGACCGCATTGATGACCTGAACTCCCAGAATTTCCAGGAAGCGCCGCTCATCAAAAGGCCCGTTTTCCGCAGGCGGAAATCGTTCGGCCCTGTAGCGTTCGAAACATTCTGAAGTAAGTGAAAGCCATGGATAGGTGTCTATGACATGATAGTTCTGATAGGTATCACGGCAGGGAGAAACCGAACCCATCTGCGTCATGGCAGTGGACACTGTTTCACTGCACAGCCAACGGATAAAGTGGTACGCCAGCTGTTTCCTCCTGCTGTACCGGCACACCCCGATGGAACCGCCGCCGTAAAGGGGATTCCCGCCGGGAACCATGGCGTATCCGATGTCATTTCTGACCCTGGACTGCCTGCCCAGCATCTCGGAGGCATAATTGCTGTAAAGGATAGTCATGGCAGTATCCCCGGCTGCAAAAACACGGGCGGTATCCCGCCACCAGAGATGGGTGTCAGGATTGACATAACTGCTACCCTCCACCAGTTCTGTCAGTGCCTGGATGCCTGCCGCGGAAGTAAGTAGGATGTTCCCATCCCGGTCAAAAAGGTCATGGGTCAGCGCAAAAAAACGGGAAAGGAATTCTGTTGCAGCTGAGCCTGTATTCCCCAGGGTAAGGGTAGAACCGTAACTCACCGGGGAAGTCGCATTATATTTTCTCGAAAAGAATGCCGCAATCTGATTGAATTCCCGAAATGTCTGCGGGGGGCGCAGGGTATCTCGGGTCATTTCCTGATAGTGCCTGCGGATAGCCGGATCCTCAAACAGGTCCTTCCGGTAGAACAGCATCTGATTGGAAGGGGTTTCTGGCAGTGCATAGATGGTCTTCTCCTGTCCCCCGTAAAGATCAAAAATGCCGGGCAGAAACTGGCTTCGCAGTTGCTCTACCTGGGGATCTAGATTCCTGAGTGGCTCAAAGATGCGCGGTGCAAACCAGCTGAGCCAGGTAGCATCCAGACGGATGACATCAAAAGCCGTGGATTCGTTCATCCGGGTCAGCAGTTCATGGATGCCGTCATAAGGATAAACCGATACCCGTACCGGGACACCGGTAAACTTGGTATACATCCTTGCCATGTTCTTACAGATCTGGGCTGTAGGGCTTTCCAGTGTCATCATGACCAGCTCACCCGTTTCCGGGATAGGTGAAGGTGTCCATGTTCTGAAACCTGAGGCGGGCAGGATATGGGTTTCTGGGGCTCCCTGCTTTTTCTGCGTAATGCGATGGATCAGCTGTTCCGCTGTGGTCCTGCCCAGAAGGCGATAGTTTAGCTCATACTTGTTTGTACTGCGGTCCGGCATGGTGAAAAGGGTGGAAAGGGTATAAATATCCGGTTCCGTGCCGTCAAAGAAATAGTACTGCACATTTCGGAGAGTCTGGGCATGGTTGAAGATAACAGTAAAGACGGCATCTGGCGGGCTGTCCGCTGAAAGAACATCCAGGGAAAGAGCTGCACTGCCGATCAACTGTTTTTCATAATGCTGAACACGACAGTGCCTGCATTCGTGCATGAAACCTGCCATAATTTCCCGAGTCACATAGTGGTCCATACTCTCGGTGATAAGGGCCACCGAAGCATAGTTGTCTGCTTTTTTACCGAGATCCGATCCGATTTTGCGAAAATCAAAGCCCACATAATCATAGCGTAAAAATGGACGCTGTTCGGCAAAGACTACTTCATGGGGTGCAAATCCGATCTGCAAATACGGGTCGGTGTTACCATCCAGCGCAGAAATCACAGCGACACCTGCCGGCTGGGCCGCTCTGATCTGCTCCACCATCATCGCTTCCTGGTGGGCACTGTTATCGCTGAGATAAAGTGCTGTCCGATAGCCCATCGCCTGAGCGCAGATTCGGAAGCTAGTATAGAAGTCCGTGAACTGCTTGTCGGAGAGATTAGGCAGAACAACTGCCAGCACATTGGAAGATGCGCTGCGTAAAAGATGTGCACTTTCCTTGGGAACATACCCCAACTGAGATGCAGCCTGATAAACCCGCTTGATTTTGTCGCTTGAAACGTTTCCCTTCCCATTAAAAACATTGGATACCGTTCCGTAGGAAACGCCTGCCAGCTCTGCGATATCTTTAAAGGTGGCCATGATACACCTCCTTTTTCTTTCATCCATCATAATGTGCAGGCAGACAAAATGTCAAGCTCAAGATCAAAATAAATCAAAATTTAATGAATCATATCAAAAATATATAAAAATATATAAGAAATTTTATGCAAAACAATTGACAAGTAAAGAGACATTCTGATAGAATGGGTCTCGAAATTGATTTGTATCAATTATCTCTTTCGATGAATATCCGCATTTTGCGGTTATATTACAATAAGGAGGAATCAAATATGAAAAGAATCCTTTGTCTCACACTCATGCTGCTGTTTGCAAGTACTGCGCTGGCTGAATTCCCTTTGGTCACTGAACCTGCCACATTACAGATCATGGGCCGCGTCACCCCGTCCTATCCCGAACAGGACAACAGCAAGGTTTCCTGCATGATCGCCTATGAGAACCTCTCTGGCGTTCACATTGAATGGGACAACGTGCTCAAGGCAAACTTTGCCGCAACCCTGGCAGGCAACATCGCGGCAGAAGATTATCCCGACATCATCATGCGCGGCAATATTTCTGTAGTGGATGCAAACGAATGGGGCGAAGAAGGAATTCTGGTCGACCTGGCTCCCTATCTCGAAGAATATGCTCCTAATTTCTATGCCCTAATGAAAGCCCATCCTAGTATTGAACAGGCTATTACCAATGCCAATGGGCAGATCTTCGGCCTGCCGCAGGTAGGCTTGGCTTCCTGTGTCCGTATTCCCTATAAGGTATGGTACAACACCAAAGCGCTGGAGGCTGCAGGATATACCGAGTTTCCAAAGACGCTCGAAGAGCTGAAGGCCCTCCTGCTGGCTCTCAAAGATACCCAGTACAATGCCGGCCTTTCCGGCTCTGTCAACGCCGTGCGCAACACCTTCTACGGAAGCTTCGGCTTGCGTACCCGCGGGCATCATTATGATGTGGTAGACGTTGATCCAGAAACCGGAAAAGTCCGCATCTTTGCCCAGTCCGAGAATTTCCGCAAGAATCTTGAGTATATGCATGACCTGTATGCCAACGGCCTGATCTATCCCGAGATCTTCACCGACGGCGACAAGAATATAGCTGTACAGTCCGGAGAAGAAGTGCTTGGCGTCTTTGTTGCGACCACCACCTTCTCTGTTCCTCAGTCCTTTATTGCCGATTGGGACGGTGTTCCCTATGTACTAGAAGGACCGGACGGCTACAGCATCTATTCCGCTGCCCGTTCAGACCTGCATTCCGTAAATAACTTCTGCATCACGGACCACTGCAAGGATGTAGGTCTGGCGCTCCGATGGGTTGACTACTTCTATTCCGATGAAGGTTCCCAGTTCTTCCTCTTGGGCGTAAAAGGAAAAGACTGGGAGGACAAGGAAGACGGAACCCGGTACTGGACGGATGCCGCCCTGGCCTCTTGGGGTTCTGATATGAACGAGGATACCTTCAAGGCGCAGTTCGGCATGTGGGCCGGTGGCAATGATCCCGCCCTGTTTACCGACAATCTGTTCGGTTCCGAATATGCCCCGCTGCCCGTGGAAATCTCCGGCGCCCTGCTGAACTATGTGCCTGAGGTGACCTGGCCCATTTTCAACTGGACGGAGGAAGAGAACAGCATTATCAAGACCGTGGAAGGTGACATCAAGAAATACATACAGAACTCCTATGCGCAGGCTGTTGCCGGCGAAATTGAAATCACGGATGCCTGGTGGAACGATTTTGTTGCTCAAATTGATGCTATGGGTGCCGAAAAACTGATCGGCGTCTATGAACAGGTTCTTGCCCGAGTCTATCCGGATGGAAACTATTGATGAAAGCCGCTGCCTGCCGGAAGCCCTCCGGCAGGCATTCCCTCTTCTTCAGCAGGAAGAGGCATCTCCCAGCTTTACAGGATTGAGGAAATGAGGAGGACTTCATGCAAAACAGGAAAAAACGTTCCCGGCTTGATGCCTGGAAAAAATCACTCGGCAAGTATTGGCAGCTTTACCTGCTGCTGATTCCTGTCATCGCATACTATATCCTTTTCAAATATAAACCAATGCTGGGAATTCAGATTGCTTTCAAGGACTACAAGCTGCGCAGAGGCATCTGGGGCTCTCCGTGGATCGGTTTTCAGCATTTTGCGCGCTTCTTCTCAAGCTACTGGTGCAGACCCATTATCCTCAACACACTGACGCTGGGTTTTCTATCTCTGCTCTTCTGTTTCCCGTTTCCCATCATGCTGGCCCTTATCTTTAATGAGCTTCGCTCTGCCAAGGTCAAGAAAGCCATGCAGACCATGACTTATGCCCCACACTTCATCTCCACTATCGTAGTGGTCGGCATGATGACTGCCATGTGCTCCCCCTCTACGGGCATTATCAATAAGTTGCTGGTGCAGTCAGGTCTAACGGAGGCGCCCATCTATTTCATGGGGAGTACCCGGTATTACCGGCTCATGTATATCCTCTCCGCCATCTGGAAGGATGCGGGTTGGAATGCCATTATCTTCATTTCCGCCTTGGCAGCCATTGACCAGTCGCTCTATGAGGCTGCAACCGTGGACGGTGCCAGCCGCCTTCAGCAGCTCCTCTATGTAACGCTGCCCGGCGTCCTTCCTACCATCGTCATCATGCTGATTCTGGAATCCGGCAAAGTGCTGAATATCGGCTATGAGAAATCCTATGCCATGCAGAACGAGCTGAACCTCACGGTTTCCGAAGTCATTTCCACCTATTCCTACAAACAGGGCCTTGAAAATCTCGAGTATGACTATGCCACGGCAATCGGGCTCTTCAATTCCGTCATCAGCTTCGTCATGCTCATCACCGTGAACTACATTTCCAAAAAGGCCACGGAAACCAGTCTGTTCTGAGGGAGGATGCATCCATGAAAAGCAAATCAACGGCATGCCGTCATCTACAGATGAGCCGCGGAGATCGTACCTTCCAAGCCTGCATCAATATCCTCACGATCTTTATCGCCATTGTGACACTGTATCCGCTCATCTATGTGGTCAGCGCCTCTGTTTCATCCCCCATTCACATCATGTCCGGCAGGGTCTGGCTCTGGCCCGTGGATGTGAACTTCAATGCCTACCGGAGTGTTCTACTCAGCCGAAATATTCTGACCGGCTATGAAAACACCCTCTTCTATGCTATCGTGGGTACCGTCATAAACATGGTTCTCTCTATCATGGCCGCTTATCCCCTTTCCATGCCGGATCTCAGGGGCAAGAACGGCATTACGTTGCTCATCACCTTCACCATGTTCTTTTCCGGCGGCATCATTCCCACGTATCTGAATATCAAGGATCTGGGGCTTCTCAATACCAGATGGGCCGTACTGCTGCCAGGAGCAATCAATGCCACAAACATGCTGATTTTACGCAATTATTTCATCCATTCCGTGCCTTTGGAACTGCGGGAGGCCGCTTCCATTGACGGTTGCAACGCTCTAGGCACCATGTTCCGCATCGTGCTCCCGCTCAGTAAATCCATCCTGATGGTCGTACTTCTCTACTATCTGGTAGCCCACTGGAATTCTTATTTTGACGCCATGATGTACCTCCAGAAAGCAAACGAAAAATGGCCTCTTCAGGTCTTTCTGCGCAACATCCTCATCATGTCCCAGATGGGGGATATGGCGGAGCAGGCCGGTGTCGATGATGTCAACAACAGGCTGCTCTATGAAGCCCTTAAATATGCCATTATTGTCGTCTCTGCTGCTCCCCTCCTGATCTTCTACCCCTTCGTACAGAAGTTCTTTGAAAAGGGCATCATGATGGGCTCTCTGAAAGGATAGGACGGTCAACTACCCACCACTTAAGCCTGAAGGCTAGAAGTGGGGGCTTGAAACAGGGCCTGGTTGACTAGCCAAAGGTCTGCGGGACCTATGTTGAAAGCGTCATAACACCCATGGACGTATCACCTAATCCGTGGCTCTGTTGACCGCATATTAAAAGCTCTGATGGGGAGGAGCGGTGTG
>CAMVHE010000050.1 GCA_947167215.1 uncultured Clostridia bacterium | reverse complement strand
CACAACCTGCCAGGAAAGCCTCGTAGTCGCCTTCCAGCAGACTGCCATAATATCCTCTCCGGAAACAATGACCGGGAAATAGGCTTTGAGGCCGCAGGCTTCCAGGGAGCGCTCTATCCGTACATGACCGCTGGAAGAAGCCAGTGCAACCGGTATGCCTCTTTCCCGAAGTGCCCCGAGAAGTTCCAGGGCGCCTTCCTTTCTCTGCAGTCTTCCCGAGGAAAGATATTCTTCAAAGCGCGCATGCGTCATGGGCCAGAATACGGCAGGATCAAAGCGGGAATCCGCAGATGCAAAAATCAGGCTGCTGTGTTCATCAGTTTCGCCCAGCGTTGACAGCAGGGCGGCGCGGTCAACATGAAGCCCCAGTTCAGCAAAGGTCGCCTCATCTGCCTCGATCGCCAGGCGCTCGGAATCAACCAGCAGTCCATCCATATCAAAGAGGATGCCTTGCACAGGCCGCCGGAGCAGCCCTCCCCTGATAAATCCCATACGTGCTTCTCCTTTCCAAAGACAAACAGAGAGGGTGTTTTCCCCTCCCTGTTCAGGTAATAAACCGTTTTACTTCATTCCGCGATAGGCAAAGCCCTCGATAATCTTCTGGCTGGCAAAGATGAAGACCACCAGAATCGGTACCACCAGGAGCGTATTTGCCGCCATGATGGTATTCCAGTGAATTCCCAGTTCCGCGTCATTAAGCCGCTCAATGGCCATCGTCAACGGACGCACCGCCTCGGTTCTGGTCATGACCAGAGGCCAGAAAGAGGCATTCCAGGTACCGATGAAGGAGAACATGGCAATGGTCACCATCGCACTCTTGCACATCGGCAGCATGATCTTCAGCATGATCTGGATTTCACCGGCGCTGTCCAGCTTGGCACTTTCCACGATCTCATCCGGGATCTGCTTGAAAGACTGCCTCAGCATGAAAATGCCGAAGGCGTCCGCTCCCATGGGCAGGATCTGCGGCCACAGCGTGTTGATGAGGTTGAGGTCCTGCATCCGGAGGAAGACCGGGATATACGTCAGCTGCAGCGGGATCATGAAGGCAACCAGCACCACGCCGAACCACAGTCCCTTCAGCGGGAAATCCCGTTTTGCGAAGGCGTAGGCCGCGGGCACCATGATCACCAGCTGCAGAACGATGACACTGGCGGTAACGATGACCGTATTCTTTGCATAATTGAGAATATTGAGGCCGGAGTTAAAGGTGGCTATATAGCCCTCCAGAGACCATTCTGCAGGGAACATCGTCGGAGGAACCTTGATGCTTTCCGGATAGGTCTTGAATGCGGTGACCACCATCCAGTAGAAAGGAAAGATAAACGCCAGCATCGCGATGATCTTGAGAATATCGGAGAGCAGTTGAAGGCCCCACCGGGGCTGCAGGAAATAATTCTTAATCGCTTTCATGCTGCTCCTCCTTTACTGATAGTGAACCTTTTTCTCGACAAATCCGAAGTCAAAGGCAGCAACCGCCACCATGATCAGCATCATGATAACGCCGGCAGCACATGCATACCCCAGCGTGTTATTGCGCTGGAAAGCGTAATCATAAATGTACATGGACAGAACCCGTGTGGAATCTCCCGGGCCGCCGTTGGTCATGATACGGACGGAGTCGAAAACCTTGAAGGAACCGGTCGTAATGGTAATCAGCAGGAAGAACAGCTGCGGGCTGATCATCGGAATGGTGATCTTGAAGAAGGTCTTGATCGAAGAAGAGCCGTCCAGCAGTGCGGATTCATAAATCTCGGTCGGAATGCTCTTCATGGAGCTCATGATGATCAGGCAGTAGTAACCTACGTTTTTCCAGGTATTCATCAGGACAATGGAGAACATTGCCACCGACGGGTCATCCAGCCATCGGACGCTTGGCAGGCCGATGGAGTTCAGAATCGTATTGAAAAGGCCATAGGATTCGCTCCGCATCAGCCAGCTCCAGATGAAACCGGCGGAAAGTCCGGCAACCAGGTGGGGCGTAAAGAACAGCGTCTGTGCTACATTGTTCAATTTGCGGCTTTTGTACATCCACTGAGCAAGCAGGATGGAGAACACCATGATGAGCGCCAGGGCCATTGCCGTATAGGCAACGGTATTGCGAAGAGCGACAAAGAAGTCATTCCGCATCTGATAATTCTGGAATCCCATGAACTTCTTGTACGGGTTCTTCGCATTGCCGTAGTAAAGGCTCATGATGAACATGCTGATGGTTGGATAAATGACGAACACCAGCAGGAAGGTAATGGCCGGCAGAATCATGGCGTAGCTGATTGCCCAGCTGCGGAGCTTGATTCTGCGCAGTTCCTTCTTCTGCTCTCGCTCAGCGGCAGAGATTGTATTCATCATTCGTTGCTCCCTCCCAGCTGCTGCATCAGATTCTCGGGCCCGCCATGTCCCAGATGGAGGCCGTCTTCACCGAAGAAATGAATGCGTTTCGCCTCTGCCATCACGAAAACATCCTGGTCTTCCCGGATGTCCTCCCGATTGCTCTTCACCATGATGGTGACCCCATCGGACAGGCGTACCTTGAACTGGATCTCCGCACCGAGCATTTCACGGGTGACAATGTGGCCCTTGCGGATGTATGCCATGCCGGGCTTGCGCTCGGCATCCAGCTGGATGGACTCGGGACGGATGCCGAAGGATATGCCGTTCCCGTTCTGAAGGGGCAGCACATTCATCGGAGGCGTTCCGATGAACTGCGCGGCAAAGACATTTGCCGGCTCATGATAGATCTCTTCCGGAGTTCCGATCAGAACGATGTCCGCGATCCCTCCGATCTGCTGAATCTTTCCCTTTTCCATCAGCACAATGGAATCTGCCATGGACATGGCCTCGATCTGGTCGTGCGTGACATAGACAAACGTCGTGCCGAGACGCCGCTGCAGCTCGATCAGCTCCACCCGCATGGCCGCCCTCAGCTTTGCATCCAGGTTGCTGAGGGGTTCATCCATCAGGAATACACTGGGTTTCTTCACCATGGCGCGGGCCAGCGCAATCCGCTGACGCTGTCCGCCGGACAGGTCCGAAGGCTTGCGGTCCAGGTACGGGGTCATGCCTACAATTTCCGCATATTCCTTGATACGGCGGTCCCTTTCTTCCTTGGGGACCTTTTTGTTCTTCAGTCCAAACTCAATGTTTTCCCGGACGCTCATGGTAGGATAAATTGCATAGTTCTGGAAAACCATCGCGATATCCCGTTTCTCGGGAGGCTGATGCGTAATATCCTTGCCATCCATGTAGATATGGCCGGAAGTCGCAGGGCCGATGCCTGCAATCATTCGCAGCAGCGTCGTTTTTCCGCATCCGGAAGAACCGACAAGCACGGTAAACTTGCCGTCCTCAATCGTCAGGTCAAGGTCCTCGATGACCTTGATATTACCAAAGGATTTTCCAACTTTATCAAAAACAATTTGTGCCATACGCCACCTCCGACCTTCCATCTATCCGGCAGGAAAGCATGCAGCCTGCAGATTCTCTGCAGACAGCTTCCTTCCTTTCGAAGTGGACAGATCGCCTTCATGATTTGTTCTTTTTAAAGAAAGAGTCTCACTGGGAAGCCAGTGAGACTGATCATCGAAGATGAAGGGATTACCAGATAATACGGGATTCCTCGTCGATCAGGCGCTGTACGGCCTCTTCGGGGGTGATTTCCTGTGCCTGGATCAGCATGCCGGCGGTATCCTCACAGGCCTGGATGAAGGTCTGGCCCTGTGCAAGCGCAGGCAGTTCCTGTCCGCGTCCGGCAACCAGCAGCTGGTTGAACGGCACTTTGTAGAAGGGATGCTCCTCCCAGAACTTGCTCATTTCCGGATCATTGGCCACGGAAAGCGTGCAGGGGCAGTAGCCGGTATTGATGGAGTTGTAGTACTGCTCGGAATCGCTCATCAGGAACTTGACGAATTCCCAGGCAGCCTGGATCTTCTCGTCGCTCTTGCCTTCGCTCATGATGCAGATATTTCCGCCGCCGATCTCGGCAACATGGTGATCCTTGTCATAGGTCGGGAACATGGCAACGCCCAGGGTGATATTGTTGGCCTCAGCATTCTTGATGATGTTGGCCATTGCAGAACAGGAATTGACATAAGCGGCAAGACGTCCGCCGACAAACTCCTGCAGAGCGCCATCGGCCTGGCTGGTTGCGTCGAAAGGACGGCACCATCCCTCATCTACCCAGGAGCGCCAGTCCGTCAGCACTTTCAGGAAGGTTCCATCCGTCAGAGCAGGAGAGCCGCCCTCAGCGCTCAGGAACTCAGAACCAAGCTGATAGATCCATGCAGCATTGTAATAGCCGAAGTCCTTGAGAAGCTCAAATCCGTAGCGGGTGGTGTTGCCGAGGTCATCCTTGACCATGGCAGCACGGCCGAACTCTACCAGCTCATCAATGGTGATGTTCTCATTGATGGTGATTCCCAGTTCATCCGCGATGTCCTTGTTATAGTAGAGAACAGGGGTGGAACGGATATACGGCAGGGAGTGGATCTGTCCATCCGTGTTGCCGGCAATCTGGAGCACCCAGTTCATGACGTTGCCCGTCAGATCATAGCCGTCCGCTGCAGCCAGGGGAGCCATGTCGGCGATCATGTCGTCATCCAGTGCATACGGCACATAGGTG
Source organism: uncultured Clostridia bacterium (assembly GCA_947167215.1). Lineage (GTDB taxonomy): Bacteria > Bacillota > Clostridia > Christensenellales > Aristaeellaceae > Ventricola. The sequence continues at coordinate 18,317 of CAMVHE010000050.1, read as the reverse complement.
TTGCCGAGTGCAACCACGTCGGGAGCGGTATCGCCGGCAGCGGTCGATACGTTCGCCCAGAGCTGTGAATAGTTGCCCTGATAGGCTTCTTCCACCACGATGCCCTTTTCTTTGCCGATGGTCTCATTGAAGGTTTGTACTTCATGGGTTACCACATCATAGTTTGCACCGGAACCACGGGTATGCCAGAAGAGAATGTGAGTCGCGCCATCCTCTGCCAGCGCCATGGAGGTTAACGCTGCCAGCAGCGCCATAACCAATAACAAAGCAGTCCATTTTTTCATAAAAGAGACCCCTTTCAAAAAATGATTTATTTTCAAAACGGCTCCGCCGTCCTGAATTCATCGTTACCTTTGAATAACCCGTCTCCATTTACGTTGGTAATATTGTATTACTCTTCCATGGTACTGTCAAGTTTTATAATATAATATGTCGAAAAACAGAAGCGAAAAAGTGTGGATTATTTCACAGAAAGTTTGCAGTCTGTCATTTTTTCAGTCCGTTCAGCAATCGTAAGGAATCCGCTCCACCGCTTCATCCAGCATTCCCATATCCCACAGCAGACTGCTGACCAGGTATTTGTCCCGGATATCCCGGCTGCCGCGGAGTGCATCCTGGGTATCCTCCCGGGAAAGCTTCAGATCCTTCGGCGTTACCGGCATTTCGAGTCTGCGCATCAGGGCGATGATCTCCTGCCGGGACGGCAGCTCTTCCTTCATTGCCCGGCGGATTTCTCCCCAGTTCTCCGTAATCAGGGCAAGCCTTCTGGCATGGCCTTCCGGATCATTCTTCTTCGTTTCCCTTTCAATCCGCAGGATTTCCGGGGCTACGCTTCCAAAGATGCGTTTCACGTCCGCTTCCCATTTTTCCACGGAGAATGCCTTCATGGCCGCTTCCGCCCGGGGCACATCCACCTGGTCAATGGTCAGCATGTTCTCAAAGAGCCACAGTGCCAGCTGGGTCCCGACGGCAACCTGAATGCCGTGCAGGTCGCTGGCCTGTCCCAGACGCAGGGCCTTCATCTCCCACATATGGCTGAAATAGTGGTCAAGGCCGCTGGCAGGCCGGCTGTTTTTCGCATATGCCATGGCAAGTCCGGAAATCACCAGGCCGTCAAAGACGGCGGCAAGCGCTTCATCATCTCTCTGAAGGAGCTTGTCCGACAGGGCTACGATCTTTGCCAGTGCCCGGCGTACCATTTCCGCAATTTCCTCATCATAGGGATCGCCGTGGACCATGGCGGCAATGCGCCATTCACAGGTTGCCACATACTTGGCCAGCATATCTCCCACGCCGGCCTTCAGCATGATATCCGGTGCAGTCTTCAGAATGTCCGTATCCCCGATAATTGCCTGCGGGCAGGCATTATAGAGGCTGACCTTCACGCGGTTGCGGATCATGGAGCCGGAATTGGAAGCATAGCCGTCCATGGAAGGTGCCGTGCCCACCACCATACTGGGTTTTCCGGCCGCATGCGCAGCCACCTTGCAGCAGTCGTTGATGACGCCGCTGCCCACTGCCAGCAGAATATCGCAGGAGGGGTCCATGGCCAAGGTCACAGCGCCCACCGCCATCTCATCCGGTTCAATGTGCCCCTCAAACGGGAAAACGAAAGAGGTATAGGGAATGCCGGCAGCGTCAAGCACCGCCATGACCTTTCTGCCCCCTGCCTCCAGGGTATTATGGTCCATGACCACAAAAGGCTTCCTGCAGCCCAGGGTACGGAGTGCTTCCGGCACTTTGGCGGATGCCCCTTTCCCCACCGCATAATAATGCAGTCCGCAGTCACCATAGGAATGGCTGCCGGGCTGAATCAGCTCCTCCACCGTCATTTCGCATATTCTTTTGCTCATAGGAATCCGCTCCTCTCATTGCTGCTGTCCGCTGACAGCGGCCATTTTCGTTTGGCATTGTGCAACGTCCTGAAATGCTTTTTTCATTTCCGGCACCAGTCTCCGATAGGTTTCCGCGTGAACCGCGTAGATTGCCGTTTCTTCCGGGTCAGGCAGGACGGTTTTCCCCCGCCGGATCATGCAGGCAGCCGCATCAAAGTCCGCATAGTACCCGATTCCCACCAGGGCCGCCATTGCCGCCCCTAGGCCGGTGGCCTCATCCGGCACGGCATGGCGGGACACGGGACAGCCGAACATGGAGGCCGCCATCTGCAGCCAGAGCTCGCTGGCCGCTCCTCCTCCGGAGAGGACGAGCTCCCGGACCGGGACGCCTGTTTCAGACATGATTTTCCCGCACTGGGCCAGGCTCTGCATGACCCCTTCATAGACCGCCCGCACCACATGGGCCCGGGTATGCCGGAAGGTCATTCCCAGCAGGGAGCCGGTCAGCGTATCGTCCCACCAGGGCGTTCTTTCCCCCATCAGGGTCGGCAGGAAGAACAGTCCGTCCGCTCCGGCGGGAACGCTGCGGGCCAGGGCTTCCAGCTGTTTGAAATCCCATTCCTTTCTGGGCTTTCCCGGAAAGAAAAGCTCCGAAAAGATCCAGTTGGATGCTGCCGTGGCACTTTGTACCGTGCCCACCAGGTTCAGATGCTGTCCGTCAAGATCATAGTACTGGAACAATCCGGTGCCGGAGTCCGTAACCGGCTTGCTTCTCCTCTGGCTCACCCATGCGGAGCTTCCAAGGCACAGGTACGATTCCTGCCCGCAGCTGGTGCCCCGGGCGGCACAGGAGCCGTCTCCCCCGCCGATGGCCGTGGGAAGCCCTTCCGGCAGCCCCGTCAGTGCGGCTGCTTCCCTGCTTACCCTTCCCGTCACATCCGCGGAGCTCCGCAGTTCCGGCATCTTCCCTGCATCCACCTCCAGGGTCTGCAGAAGGTCTTCCGCATAGGTTCCCTGCTGAATGTCCAGTACGCCGCAGAGGGAGGCATCGCTCCGGTCCGTGCATCCGTACTGCCCGGTCATCCTGCCGTAAAGATAGTCCTTGATATTGACAAAGCGCCATGCCGCATCATACACCCCCGGCTCCTGCTGACGGAGCCAGCGGTATTTGGGCAGGGAAATATGGGAATTCAGCAGGTTTCCCGTCCGGGCATAGAATTCCTTCCCCGGCACGATTTTCTCCATGGCGGCAACTTCCCGGGTGGTCCTGGTGTCTGCATGGATGATATTCGGATACAGCGCCTCCCCGTCGCGGTCAATGGGAATGCAGCCGTTCATGGTGCCGGTAAAAACCAGAGCAAGGGGCTCGCAGTCTTCCGTTTTCTCCCGCAGTTCCCGGAGCAGCTCCACGGCGGACTCCCACTGTGCCTTCGGGTCCTGTTCCGCATACCCCGGCTTCGGATAGAAGGTCCTGGTTTCCCTCCAGCCCTGCAGAATGCATCTGCCGTCCGGGGTAAAGACACCGCCCTTGATACCGGTGGTTCCGGCATCAAGGGCAAAAAGGATCTGTTCTTTCATGATTACTGCCAGTTCGAGAGCAGGTACTGCTCCGCTTCCGTGCACCAGAGGTTGTTATTGCCGGCGACGATCTCTGCCAGTGCGGCAAACCGCTTATCGGTTTTGCCCAGCTCGGCGAAATCGGAAATATCGGTGAGCGGCATGGTGATATGGGTATAGATCAGCTTCTTTCCGCCCGGGATCTTCGGGAGGTTCAGCGTGGTCTCCGCAGCCGCATTCAGGCCGCCCACATGGGTCACCATCACGGAGGGATCCAGCCGGCCTTCCGCCGTCATCCGGAGGGATTCCTTCATGTCCTCGGTATTGCCTCCGGTGGTTCCGATCACGTGGGTGGAATTGTAATGCACATCATAGAAGTTCATGGTGGCAGAGAAATTCTTGTCCGTGGGGCCTGCAAAGAAGGAAAGGCATCCGTCCCGACCGAGAATATCCGATGCCTGCTTCACCAGGGACGGTACCGGTGCATACACAAAGACATCATCATAGCCTTCCCCGTCGGAAATGCCCCGGAGCATGGCAACTGCGTCCTCGGAAGCGGTATTCACGAAGCGGAGATCCACCCCGCGCTGGCGTCCGTAGGATTCCGGGAACAGGGTCCTTGCGCGCTCCCGACGGTCCTCGCTGATGTCCGTGACAATCAGCTGCCGCGGCTTCCGGCCTGCATTGGCAATATAGGCCACCATGCCCAGTCCCATGGGGCCGGCGCCGGCCAGAATCGCCATGCGTCCGTTTTCCCGGATGCCCATTTCATGGACATAGCTGCCCATCGTCGTATGGAAAGCCGCATGGGCTGCACCGATGCTGCAGCTCATGGGTTCCGCAAGAGAGGCCTTGTAATAGGCATCCCCTTTGTACTCCAGCAGGTTGTTGAGCTCCATCACTTCCTGGGGAATGATGGTATACAGGGTATCTCCCCCGAAGAACTCATAGCTGTATCCCGGGGACCACATGGTTCCCTTGTAATTCAGGGCCGGCTGCAGGGTGAACTTCATGCCTGCCTCAAACTGTCCCTTGTACTTCTTTCCGACCTGGACCAGACGGCCGGCAAATTCATGGCCCATAATGGCCGGATGTTCTGCCACGTCCGGATGGACCCTTTTATGCTGGGTGCCAAGGATGGCACATTTATACGTGGACATGCAGATGGAGTCGGAAATAACCTCCGCCAGGATTTCATCATCCCGGATCTCCGGCAATTCGAACTCATCCAGCCTCAAATCATTTGCCGCATGCAGGCGGACCGCTTTCGTTTTCATGGTAAGAATTTCCTCCGTTCCTTAAATGCGTTTCATCTGTACAACCGGGAGCAGGGCCTTGATATCCTCGCGGGCAGGCGGCTGTGTGCCGGTCTGCATGACCGCTGCCGCGCTGACCGCCATGGACAGGCGGCAGGTTTCCATGAAGCTCATGCCCGTGGCATCGCCGTGGCAGAAGGCTGCCATCATGGCATCTCCTGCACCGACCGTGCTCTTGACCTGCACTTTCAGTCCCTCTGCCCGGTAGATTTCTCCGCTCCTTGCGAAGACTGCGCCGTTGGCTCCCAGGGAGACAACGACGGTATGGATTCCCTTTTCATTCAGTTCTCTGGCGGAAGCAATGATATCCTCCAGGGTTTCCGCCTTTTTCCCGGTCAGGCGGGCCAGCTCCTCGTCATTGGGCTTGATCATTTCGGGAAGTGCTTCCACACCGGCCCGCAGCAGTTCGCCGTCTGCATCCAGGTAGCAGCGGATGCCCTTCTGCTGGAGGGAAAGGATCCAGTTTTTGAAAATATCGCTGGAGGTTCCCTTGGGGGCCTTTCCGGCGAACACCACCCGGTCCCCTGCCCCGGCAATCTGTCTGACGGTCTCGGCGCCTTCTGGTAAACCTCGAGCAGCACTTCCTGACCCACCGGCTCACCCGGTTCATTGATGTCGGTATTGGTATGCAGATGATCATCTATCACCTTCAGGTTGGTACGGGTGTCCTTATCCACATGGGCAAAATGAACCCGGATCCCGGCCTCCTGCAGCTGACTTTCAATCCAGCGTCCGGTGGTACCGCCCAGGATTCCCGTGGCAACGCTCTTGGTCTGGAGGACCTGCAGCACTTTGGAAACATTGATCCCCTTTCCGCCGGCATCCAGCCGCATCTCCGTGATGCGGTTCACCTGGTTTACTGCAAAGTCAGGAATGATCACCGTCTTATCCAATGCCGGCGTCAGTGTTACAGTTACGATCATACTTGCTCCTTTCCCTGCCGAAGAAGTTCCTCCATGGCAGTGCCATCCGTATTTTCCATCTGAAGTCCGAGAAGCCGGGCAAAGGTGGGCGCCTCATCCACAATGGGCCGCCGGTCCAGGCATACGCCAGGCACGACATCCGGCCCGAAGACAATAAAAGGCGGCTGAGGGCCCTTGTCCGGATGGTGTCCGTGCGTTCCTCTTCCGAAACGGTAGTCCGACACATCCAGTGGCCGAATAAAAGGCTTCCTCCAGTCATTGGAAAAAGTGGTATATCCGTCGGTCTCAATCACAAAGTCAAATTTTCCGGAGAGGTGCTCTTCCCTTTCCGCTTCCTCGCGGGTGTAGAAGCGGGAGATGCCCCAGACCCCTTCCTCCACCAGCTGTGCCAGGACCTCCCTGGTCTTTTCCCGGTCTGCCGCGCTGTCCGGATGTTTCAGATAGACCTGGGCGGACAGGGCGGTGGACTTGATCATGGCCGTGTAGTCCTCAATCTCTCCTGCCTCGTTGACCGTAATCAGGCCGTGGGCTGCAAAGATGGCATTCATGGCGGCGGCTCTTACAATGTTCAGCTGCCCGTGGTCCGAAATGATGCAGAAGTTGGTGTTCTCATAGATACCGGCATCCCGGCAGGCCTTCATGATTTCCCCGAACCAGTTGTCCACTTCATGCAGGCCATGGGTGACCTTCGGAGAAAACAGTCCCGTCTGATGGCGGTAGGCGTCGATGTTCGCCGGATGGATCATCAGCAGATGCGGTTTGAACTCCCGGATGATATCGCAGGCACAGGCGTGCACGAAGGCATCCGCTTCCGGATGGCACCGGTGCCTTCCCTCGATGATTTTTGCATTGGGGGCGATGATCTTCTCCATGACTTCCGGCGAAGAGCCGGACTCCTCAAAGCATTCCATCGTCGACTGCTGCGGGGACTGCGGCCAGTATTCATCCACCAGGTACCGGATATGCGGATGCTTTCCCGTTACCGGCCAGAAAACCGCCGCGGTGCGCAGTCCGTTCGCTTCTGCAAGATCAAAAAGATCCGGCGCGCGGACGCTGTCCTGGAACCATTCCCACGGGGAGGACAGCTCCCCCAGATTCGTCTTTTCATTGTTGACAATTCCGTGCCTGTCCGGATAGACGCCGGTACGCAGCGTCGTATGGACCGGATACGTCAGGGAAGGATAAATCGTCCGGATATGCTTTACAACCGCCGTTCTGTCCCAGATCGAAGAAAAAGAAGGCAGCGTTTTCAGTGTTGCCAGATCTTCATAAACCATGGCATCCTCAGAGATTACGATAAGATACCGTTCTTTCAAATTCCATCTCTTCCTTCTTTAAACTTGTAAATATTCTATAAAGCCGTACACCTTTTGTCAACCTTTTTATCCAAATACACAAACCTTCTCCCAACTCAAAAAGGCCCGTTTTCACGGGCCTTGCGCGTGTTTTATCCCTTCATCCCTGAGAAATGCAGACAATGGAAGAAAAGGTGCTTCTTACGCCAGAATGGCTGCGGATTCTCTTTCCTTCCGCTGCTTTCTTTCCTGCGGGCCCGATCTGTCTGGGGCCGGTCAGAAAGCAATCTCCGGCGCCTTCAGGATTCCAAGCGGCTTGAACTGGTATTCATACCGCCACAGGTCCCCCGTGGAGCGCCAGGAATCCGGGCTCTGATAAAACCAGACGCCGGGCGTATGGTGCAGCTGTCCGAAACCGTTCTGCCGGTTGCCGAACAGGCGCAGGACCAGTTCATGCTTTCCGGGGACCAGCCCGGTCACCTTCAGCGCATAGGGGGAGAAAACAATGCTTCCGCAGTCCTTTCCGTCCACCAGTACCCTTACCAGTCCGCCCCGGTAATGGGGCACGCGGACCGTCATGCGGTCTCCCGGGACATCCACGGTAAAGCAATACTGCAGATTCCCCGTATAGAACGGAAGATGCTGGGGTACAATATCCCCGAATCCCAGTGCAGAAGGCAGGCGGACAACGGTTTTCAGGCATCCGCTGATCTGCACCCCGAACTGCCCCAGCAGGTACATGTTTTCAAGATTGGTACGCTGTCCAAAGGGTATCCGGACCTCCAGCACGTTTTCCCCGCGAAGGAGCTTCCCCAGGGCCAGCTTCGGGATATCTACATCCACAAACCATCCGTCTGCCGCATGGCTGTCCACCTTCCGGCCGTTCCAGCATATCGAAGCTTTCCCGCATTCCTCCAGGGCCAGCGAAACCTCCTCTGCTTCCACTTCCGAAGGAATGGCAAAACGGAGGTACAGTTCATGCTCTGGCTTCTCTTCCGGGAGCAGGTACGGCTGGACAACGGCTTTCCTCCGCCTCGGCAGCCGGAGGATATCCCTTGCCATGTTGTCCAGGCGCAGCAGCTCCTCCATGGGCTGCAGCGGTCCGTCATCCAGTGCCCATTCCGCCATATCCAGAAGGTACATGTTAGGCTCTTCCAGCCGGTAGGCCACCGGGTGCAGGATCGGTTTTCCCGCCTGCAGGGGCTCCTCCGGGGCCTCTTTCAGGCTTTCCTGTCCGGCTTCCCAGGGATCCAGCCGCAGCAGCAGGCTGGAATGCAGATGCCACCGCAGCGAAAATACGGTGCATCCATCCTGTACCGTACCCGCAAGCGGTCGTATTTCGCCCGTCAGGGTATCGTATTCCACCAGACGATAGCTTCCCCGGATGGAAATCCGGTACACGGGGCTGCTGTCCACATCCGGGGAAACGGGGTTCTTTCCGTTGGCCAGGAACAGCCACTTTACTCCCTGATCCTGCCGCAGCTGGTACAGCAGCCGGTCTGCCCGTCTGCCGTCCTCCCGGCGGATATCGATGAGACGTTCTTTCTCCAGGGCATCCAGAATGCGTTCCCGGTCAAAGGGAAGCACTTCGGATGCAGCATACCATGCGGCCGTTTCCTGCGTCCTGACACCATCCAGGCAGGCCGGGCATTCTCCCAGGAAGATCAGCCTTCCTCCCGCTTTCTGAAATGCCCGGAGACGTTCGTACGTTGTCCTGCGCAGGGTGACGCATCCCGACACCAGCACCGTATCATAGGACATCTGTCCCACGGACAGCGGGCAGGAGCCCTCTGCGCACTGGTCCGGCAGACAGGCTTCGGAAATAAAATCGAAATCGATCTGCCCGAACAGCAGGGTTTCCGTCAGTTCCGCAAAATGCTTTTCCATCCGGTCGCGTTTCCCCGCCGTCTGCAGGGACGGACCCCAGAGCATCCAGTAGCTCTCGATCGGGTGAATCACCGCCACCCTGCAGACTGCCTGTCCGCGGGTAAGCACCGTATTGATCCTGGCAAAATGGTTTTCAATGATGGAGAACTGGTCCCACCAGGGCGACTGGTAGCCGATGGAAGCCGGATAATCCCGCTTGGCCTCCCCTTTCATGGTCATCCACGTCAGGTGCGGCACGCGGACCGTCACGCCCAGCGCCGCCTGCCAGTCTCCCTGCAGCTTATAGCCCCGGAAGTCGTAGTCCCAGCCGGTGACTCCATACAGTTCGCTGAGCATTCCTGGCTTGTTTTCCTGCCGCACGATGGACTGGGCCTGCTTGGCTGTATTGTACTGATGATAGTCACAGAGCATATCAATCCCCGGGATGCCGAACGCGGGATAGCACCGCATGGCGTCCCCAACATTGGCAGTCTGCGACTGCAGCGTCTCTTCCCCGTTCACATGCCCCGTCAGATACAGGCTGTGCCGGCTGCACCATTCCCCGATCTGCCGGCAGTACCGGTCCCGGAAAAGGTCGGACAGCAGGTTCTGGTAGCGCCAGCGGAGCAGTCCTCCTTCCTCCCCGGTGCTTTCCCAGAACAGCAGCGGCAGACGGTCCAGAAGTGCTTCGTGATACCGTTCCGAATACCGCGCTTCCAGGTCCGTCGTCCAGGGAATGAATACATCCTTTTTCTCTGTGGGAAAGCTCAGGCAGCCCTTGTGGGTATACTGCGGTTCATCCGTAAAGATGGCAGGAACGGTCTTTCCAAAGGTTTCCCCGATTTCTCCCGCATACTTTTCATGCGTATCCTGAAGAAAGGCACGAACGGCCTCCCGGTTCAGCGTATCCACATAAGGCTGGTCATTGAACCAGGGATCCTTTGTAGCAGATTCCAGATAGGCATACCAGCGCACGCCTTCCCCGGGGAAGGCTTCAGTGCTGCCGTCTGCATCGGCCCGGACCCATTGCGACAGGTTTCCCTGCTCATCCAGCAGGATATCATAAACCGCCAGCAGCGTCCCGTTTTCGTATCTCCTGCCGCACCCGCCATTGCCCGGTACGGATCCGGATTCCTTTTCCGTCCGGTCCGGGGAATAAGGCACCGGGGTAAAAAGCAGCTGTTTCTTGGCATACTCCGGGTGCTCTGCTGTGATTTTCCCGCCTGCGGTGCCGGAAGGCCAGCGGTCCTCATCATAAAGCCAGGCAAGCATGCCGCGTGCTTTCGCTTCTTCGGTGCAGTGCCGGATAAATCCCATATATTCCGGGCTGAGATAGACCGTATCCATTCCGGTCCGTACATGCATGTGGAATCCGCCGAAGCCCATTTTCTGCAGCATGGCAATCTGCTCCGACAGTCTTTCCATCTGAAGCTTCCCATTCCATGCCCAGAATGGCGCACCCCGGTAATCCGGGGTCGGACTGGCAAACAGTCGGTCATCCAGTGTGCTTTCTTTGGATGCATCATGAATCATAGCTCATGCCCCTTTTCTTCAGGATTTGAGTTGGTTCGAGGAAAAGAACATACCTTCCGTTTCCGGGCAGCCTACTGTGCGAGGCAGGTCAGCGTCACGCTGGCGGATACGTTAATGCTGCCGGAGCGTATTCCGGTGGAAACTGCCAGCCCTGCTGCCTCTTCCTTGGCCGTCACCGCATTATCGTAATAATACCCTTCCTTTTCCTCCACTTCGAGAATGGTATAGTCCGTACATCCGGCTGCAGTGGAAAGGGCCCCAGCCTTTTCTTCTGCCGCGGACATTGCCAGGGCCAGCGCCTGCTTGTAAAGCTCCCTCCTCAGGGAAGTGTCAAAAGTAATGCCGTAGAGCGTGGTCCCCTCATCGCTGGTGGCAATGGTGATCACCTGGTCCATGAGCTCCAGATCATAGCAGGTAATGCTCAGCACATGGTTTGCCTCATAGCCGCTGGGAACCATCCGCTCCCCTTCGGTTTCATAGGCCGGGGTACAGTCATAGCCGGTGGTTACCACATCGGAAGGAGCCAGGCCGGTTTTCTCGAGCTCTTCCTGTATCCGGTGGACCGATGCAGCCACCTGCTGCTGCGCGGCCGCTGCCGTCGGCGCCCTGCTGCTGACATTGGCCGTTACCATGAACAGGTCCGGTTCAGTCGTTACCTGCCCCTGTCCGTGGGCCACAATCCGGACCCCTTCCGCCAGACCGGTGCTGCAGAGCATGCAGAGCACCAGCATCATTCCCAGAATCTTTTTCATTTTAAAACTCCTTTTACACACATTTTTCTGTGTTCCTTCTTTTTTGTTGTATTTCTGCATTTTCAGTGTTTCCACACAATTGACAGGGGTTTACCGGTACTCCTTGACGTCCCTGTTTTTCTATGATACGCTATATCCACAACAAGGGAGTAGCCAGCCGCCACCCTGACCTGGCGGGTTTGACATCGACATTCGGTGCGAAGGCATCCGGTTCAAATGAGAAGGCAAGACTTGTTCATGCAGATGCATGAACAGGTCTTTTTTGCATCTGCGGCTTCCATTGAAAGAAAGGTCAGAAGAGAAAGGGAGAGCAAATATGGAAAACCATCCGAACGAACCCGAAGTCACCAGGAAACCCGCCCATTCAGAAAGGAGAAAAAGCATGAAATCCAAAGTGATCATCGCCCTCGTCGTCCTTGTACTCGCCGGCGTCCTCGTAACCACCTTCATCGGTAATTTCTTCGTCGTTATTCCGGAAGGACATGTCGGCGTCGCCATCCGGCTGGGTGAAGCCCAGAAGGAAGTGCTCGGCCCCGGCTTCCACTGGAAGTCTCCGGTGGTGCATATCGTGCTCATGGATACCCGCTGGCAGAAATACACCGCCAATACCTCGGCATTCTCCCGGGATATCCAGCAGGTGGACGTCATTGTCAGCATGAGCTACCAGCTCATCGGCGCCAGCGCCCAGCGCATGTACGCCTCCGTCGGTACGGATTATCAGGAGAAGATCATGAATCCCCGGCTGCTGGATGCCCTCAAATCCACCTTTGCCAAGTACAGCGCCGAGGAACTCATTTCCAACCGCGAGCGCATCTCCTATGAGGTGCTGGACCTGCTGACGGATCAGCTGTCCTTCTACGATCTGACGGTCCGGGAAATCGCCATTGAAGACATTGACTTCACCGACGCCTTTACGGATGCCATTGAAGCCAAGCAGGTTGCAACCCAGAAAAAGCTGCAGACCGAAACCGAACAGGAACAGCAGACCATCATCGCAGAGGGTGAAGCCGCCCGTGCAAAAATTGCAGCACAGGCCGCTGCCGAGAAGATGCAGATTGAGGCAGAAGCAAAAGCCAATGCCGTCAAGATTGCGGCAGATGCCGAAGCATACCGTCTCGAAATGGTCAACAAAAACATCACCGAAAACGTCATCCGCAAGGAAGCCGTGGAACGCTGGAACGGCGAACTTCCTGCCATCATGGGCTCGGATATGACCTCCGTGCTGAACGTTACGGACCTCGTGAAATAAGAAGAAACAGGGACTGTTATCAGTCCCTGCTTTTTTGATTATTTCAGGAAACCGGTAATGATCTGTTCTTCTGCTTCCTGTTCCGTCAGTCCAAGAGTCATCAGCTTGATCAGCTGCTCTCCGGCAATCTTGCCGATGGCAGCCTCGTGGATGAGCGCTGCGTTCGTGTTGTTGGCTTCCAGGCTGGGTACTGCCAGGATCTTTCCTTCGTCCATGATGATGGAGTCGCACTCTGTATGTCCATGGCATGCCGCGTTGCCGGTCAGGCAGGCGTCAAACTTCTGGAAGGAGCGGTCCCTGGCAACGGACCTCGAGACGACGTCCGCGCTGGCATCTTCCCCGTTCAGCTCCACCCGGTAGGTGCTGGTGGCCGTCTGATCCCCGTGCGTCATGAGGCGCTCCCGGACCACCAGCCTTGCACCGGCCTTGAGTTCCGCAAAGGTATCCCGCTTCGTGGAATCCACGCCCCGGATCTGGACCATCTCCATCTCCATGGAGCTGTTTTCTTCCATATAGACTTCCGTTCCGGGATTGAGGATGCGTTTCCCGGTCCCCTCCCCCTGGCCGTAGTGCTTTTCCACGTAGCGCACTTTGGAATTCCGGCCGACATAGAAACGGTGAATGCCGTCATGCTCCGAGTCGGCACCGCCTCCGTTGTGGATGCCGCAGCCTGCCACAATCAGCACGTCGCAGTCTTCCCCGATATAGAAATCGTTGTAGACCAGTTCCTTGAGGCCGCTCTGGCTGAGAACCACGGGAATATGCACGCTCTCCTTTTTGGTGCCGGGCTTGATGTGGATATCAATCCCGCTTCCGTCTTCCTTGGAGGTAATCTCGATATGTTCCGTGCTGTTGCGGGCGGCGGAAACACCGTTTGTCCGGATATTGAAGGCGCCGGCGGGCATTTCATGCAGCCCGGCCACTTCCTCCAGCATCTTCATCTGAAGCGCATCAATCATGGTTTTCACCTTCCTCCTCCAGCTTCACACACGTGCCCACGGCAGATGCCGTGCCGATCAGCGAAGGCAGAACCTCTTCCCGGCTGCCCTGGTTGGCAATCTGACCGTCTGCCAGCACGATGATTTCGTCCGCGATTTCCAGAATCCGCTCCTGATGGGAAATAATCAGGATGCTGCTGTCATGAATGGTATCCCGCATCTTCTCAAATACGCGGATGAGATTGCGGAAGCTCCAGAGGTCGATGCCGGCCTCCGGCTCATCGAATACGGACAGCTTGGTGCCGCGCGCGAGGATGGTGGCGATCTCAATGCGCTTGAGTTCACCGCCGGAGAGGCTTGCATTGACTTCCCGGTTGATATACTCCCTGGCGCACAGGCCTACCTGGGACAGGTAATCGCAGCACGCGGCCACGGGAAGCTGTTTCCCTGCCGCAATGCGGAGAAGGTCAATGACCGTGATTCCCTTGAAACGTACGGGCTGCTGCAGGGCGTAAGAGATTCCCAGGCGCGCCCGGTCCGTAATGGACATCTCCGTAATATCCTGGCCGTCGAAGAAAATCTGGCCGCTGGTGGGCTTCTCGACGCCGGCAATCAGCTTTGCCAGGGTGGACTTTCCACCGCCGTTGGGGCCGGTAACCACCACAAAGCGGTTGTCCGGGATGACGAGAGACAGAGAACGGACAATCTCTTTTTCCTTGCCACTCTCTTCCACGCCAAAGGTGACATTTCTCAGTTCTAACATGGTTAACCTTTCACTTTCTGAATGTTCCAGATGTCTTTTGCATATTCCCGAATTGTCCGGTCAGAGGAGAATTTTCCCGCGGAGGCAACGTTCATCAGACATTTCCGTGCGAATTCCTTCTGATTTCTGGTATCGGCAATGCAGGCCAGTTTTGTTTCCAGATAGGACTTGAAATCATACAGTACATAATAGTGATCCGGTGCATGCCAGGATGCTCCGTTCAGCAGCGAGGTGTAGAGCTCCTTGAGGCGGCCGTCCGTGTCCGTAAAGGTGCCGTCTGCCAGATGGCCGAGCGCCCTGTGGAGCACGGGATCGCTCTCATAGATGAACCAGGGGTTATACAGCTTCGACAGCCCCTGCAGTTCCTGCACGTCAGCACCGAAGATGAACTCGTTCTCTCTCCCTGCTTCCTCGGCAATCTCAATGTTTGCCCCGTCATAGGTTCCCAGGGTGACGGCGCCGTTCAGCATGAGCTTCATGTTCCCGGTGCCGCTGGCCTCGGTGCCTGCGGGCGAAATCTGTTCACTGATATCCGCTGCGGGAATGATGAGCTCCGCCCAGCTGCAGTTATAATCCGGAATGAAGAGCACCTGCAGACGGTCCCGTGTAGCCGGATCCGTATTCACCTTCTCCGCAATCATGTTGATCAGGTGAATGACCGCTTTCGCCCGGTCATATCCGGGGGCAGCCTTTGCGCCGAAGATAAAGGTGGTCGGCACAAAACTCTGCAGCCGTCCTGCCTTCAGTTCGTCGTAAATAGCCATAATGGACAGTGCGTTCAGAAGCTGGCGCTTGTATTCATGAAGCCTTTTCACCTGGACGTCAAAGACCATATCCGTCCGGAGGATGAAGCCGAGCCGCTCCCGCACCGCTTCTGCCAGTTGCTGTTTCTTCTTCAGCTTGATTTCCATGAACTGCCGTAAGACGTCTTCACTCTTCGGCGAATTCAGGACGGATTTCAGTTTCTGTAGCCGGTCCAGGTCCGTGATAAATCCCTTCCCGATCTCTTCTTCCAGCAGGGCTGTCAGTTCGGGATTGCACAGTCCCAGCCACCGCCTCGGGGTAATGCCGTTGGTCTTGTTCTGGAACCGCTCCGGATAGATGGCGTACCAGGCCGGGAACAGCTGGCTCTTCACCAGTTCCGAATGGATTGCAGCCACACCGTTCGTGGCATGGGTTCCATACACGGCCAGCTGTGCCATGTGGATACGGCTGCCTTCGATAATGCAGTGGGACGGCGTGATTTCGGTTGCATCCTTTCCATCCACCAGAACCGGATCCATCGCAGCCATTTCCTGCCGGAAATGCTGGTCAATCCTGTGCATGACTGCCGTCATCTCGGGGGCCACGGATTCCAGCAGTGAAAGGTCCCACTTCTCGAGGGCCTCCTGCATCACCGTGTGGTTCGTATAGGAGAAAGTATCCCTTGCAATCCCGAAAGCCTCTTCAAAAGACATTCCCCGGTCCATCATCAGGCGGATCAGTTCAGGGATCGCCATGACCGGATGGGTATCGTTCAGCTGAACCGCGTAATGCGCCGCAAAATCCCGGAGGTCGCCCATGCCTTCCCGCTCATAGCGTCTCAGCATGTCCTGCAGGGAAGCGGAAACCAGCACATACTGCTGCTGTACCCGCAGCTGCTTGCCCGCCAGCTTCGTATCGTTGGGATAAAGGAATTTGGTAATGTCCTCCGCCTGGTTCTTAGCGGCAACTGCCTTTGCGTATTCCTGCTCGTTAAACAGCGCAAAGTCCGTATCCACCAGGCTCTCGCACTGCCACAGCCGAAGGGTGCCGATATACGCTGCCCCGCAGCCGATGACCGGCATGTCGTAGGGCACTGCACGGACGGTTCCCGTCTTCATGGCAACCAGAACGCTTTCGTCATCCCGGCGGATGGACCAGGGATCGCCATACTTCGCCCAGTCATCCGGCTCTTCCTTCTGGCGTCCGTCTTCAAAACGCTGTTTGAAAAGTCCGAACCGATACCTAAGACCGTATCCGGTCAGCGGCAGGGACAGGGTTGCGGCACTGTCCAGAAAGCAGGCGGCCAGTCTTCCCAGACCGCCGTTGCCGAAGGCATCATCTTCAATATCCTCCAGCATCGCCAGATCCACACCGCGCTCCCGGAGCAGCGTCCGTACCTCCTCGAGCACGCCCAGGCAGTACAGGTTATTGAAAACCATACGGCCCATGAGGTATTCTGCAGAAAAGTAAGCTGCCTCCCTTCCCTGGCTTCTGGCCTTTTCGCTCTTCATCCAGACCGGGGTCAGCGCTTCCATCGCCGCTTCCGCAATGGCGGTATGCAGCTGGACCGCATCGGCCTCGGACATGCTTTTATGGTATTTTGTCAGCAGGACACACTGTGCCCTGCTGATGAGTTCTTCTGCGTTGATCATTCTTGTGTAATCCTTCCGCTGTCCTGGTTTAGTTTTCTCAGCCATGCACTGATTTCCGGAGCAGCTGCGCCTTCCTTCATGCGCCATGTCCAGTTGGGAGCGCCAATCGTTCCCGGCAGATTCATGCGCGCATCATGTCCGAGTCCAAGGACATCCTGCATCGGAATGATGCAGGTATTGCATTTTGTGGAGAAACAGGTTTCGACAAAAATCCGGGCTCCCTCCTCCACGGTCTTGAAATGGAGCTGCCGCTTCATCTTTGCCAGACTCTTCTTGTCTGCCATCTGAAGGAAGGAGAGGATGGTATCATTGTCATGGGTACCGGTATACACCACCTGGTTTTCCTTCAGGTTCCGGGGATGATGAATGTTGTTCTTGTTGCCGTCAAAGCCGAAGCACAGCGTTCTCATGCCGGGGAAACCGGTATACTCAATCAGGTCAAGCACCCGCTGGGACACCACGCCGAGGTCTTCGGCAATGATTTCAAGACCCGAGATCTGACGGCCCAGTTCATCAAAGAGATACCGTCCGGGACCGTTCACCCAGCGCCCGTTCCGGGCATTCGGCGCACCATAGGCCACGGACCAGTAGTTGGCAAACCCGATGAAATGGTCCACGCGCACCATATCATAGAGGCGCTGCATTCCCTTCATCCGGTTGACCCACCAGTCAAAATGCCTCACTTTTCGCAGATACGTCCAGCGGTACAGCGGATTCCCCCACAGCTGGCCATCCTCCGAGAAATAATCCGGAGGCACGCCGGCCACCCTTCGCGGGATGCGGTCCGCATCCAGCTGGAACACTTCCGGATTGGTCCAGGTATCTGCGGAGTCTTCCGCCACGTAAATCGGCATATCGCCAAAGAGGAGAATGCCCCTGGCATGGCAGTACTCTCTCAGGGCATCCCACTGCTCAAAGAAAAGCGTCTGGACAAAAAGATGGTAGGCCACCTCTTCCGCCAGCTCGTTTTTCGCTGCTGCCAGTGCTTCCGGCTCCCGCATCCGAACCGCCCGGTCCGGCCACTTTGTCCACTGCACATCCTGGTAGTGATGCTTCAGCGCCATGAACAGCGCATAGTCCTCTGCCCAGGCATGTTCCCGGATAAAGGCGTCATTGCGCTCTTTTACATGTTCCTTTTCATGTTCGAAGGTCCGGCGGAGCAGTGCTTCCTTGCGTTTGCGCACGGCGGTAAAATCCACATGTTCCGGGTCGGCATCCTCCTGCAGGTCCTCCTGCGTCAGGGTAACATATCCCGCCTCCTGAAGCCGGAGCGGGGAAATCATCATGGGATTGCCTGCATAGGCGCTGGCAGACTGATACGGCGATTCCCCGTATCCCGTGGGCCCACAGGGCAGAACCTGCCAGATGGTCATTCCGGCCGCGTGCAGGAAATCTGCAAAAGAATATGCTTCCGGACCCAGGGTTCCGATTCCTCCCGGTCCGGGCAGGGAAGTAATATGCATGAGAATTCCACTTCTACGCATCTATCCATCATCCTTTCAAGCCGTCTGATTTCTAGAAAAGATACCACTGCATTAACGGCAATGTCAAGCACGTATGATAAAGACAGAATGTAAAAAGAAAAACCCCCAAATCATTGGGGGTTGCCTTGGCGGAGAGTCAGGGATTTGAACCCTGGGAGGGGTATCAGCCCTCACACGATTTCCAGTCGTGCGCCTTAGACCACTCAGCCAACTCTCCAGTTGCTGTTGCTCACCAAGCGGGGCTTATCTTACACTGTTTCCCGTCTGATGTCAAGCACAAATTTTAAAAAAATTCTCTCCGGTCCCTTTTTTGTTTGTAATAGTGCAAACTCATTCAAAATCCTTTTCGGAGGGAATAAAAGAAAAACAATTATTCATTATTATTTCCTTCTAAGTTATTAGGTTTTGGT
>CAMVHE010000049.1 GCA_947167215.1 uncultured Clostridia bacterium | reverse complement strand
AACAAATCAAGACACTTTTGTTGTTAAATTAGAATGGGACTTTTTTCACAGCCCCCAGTTGCATCACGCTTTTTTCTTTTTGGTTCCGACAACATCCAGCACCAGGAGCAGCAGCGCCAGTGCGGTCAGGGCAACCAGCGTCCACTGTGCGGCATTCAGCGCAACCTGCCACCATGGTGTAATGGAAACCACCTTGGTATTGCTGCTGATGCCGTCCATGCCGCGGGAATGGAGCACCGTATAAAGCACACGCTTGGCGCTGGCCCGCAGGGCCTGGGCAACGGCGGCGTTGGGATTGCTGCCATTGGGTGCATAGGCCGCAAACTGGGAAAGATCATCGCCGACATAGTTGTCCGGAATATCATTGCCGGCTACGACTTCATTGGCCTTCACCATATAGGTGTCATCATACATGTCCGTCACCGCAAATCCTGACATGCCGGCTTCGCCGCGCAGCCAGTCGGTGAGAAGCTCCGGATAGGCGCCCGCCCAGTTGGCACCAAGCCGGTTGAAGGCGGTCATGACGCAGCGGGCATCGGCATCCACGATGGGCAGCTCAAATGCACGCAGGTAGTTCTCACGAAGTGCCTGTTCATTTACCCAGGTGGCAATGCCTGCCCGGTTGGTCTCCTGGTCGTTCAGCACAAAGTGCTTGTTGTAGACATAGACGCCCTTGGACTGGATTCCCTCGGTTTCCACGGTGTCAATCAGGCCCGTCAGGATGCTGTCTTCCGAATAGTATTCGAAAACGCGTCCTGCATAGGGAGAACGGTGGATGTTGATTCCTGAGCCGTACAGTCCGGCGTAGCCTGCCCACATGGCATCCTCGCCGATGAGCTCGCCCACTTCCCGGACCAGGGCATCATTGAAGGTGGCAGCTACAATGCCATTGCAGGGATAGCAGGTGCCCTTCAGTTCCTTATTGGGATCGTTTGTCTGGACCGCATAGCCGTTTTCACCGATGGAATACTTCTGGGTCACGCCGGAAGGTCCGTTATGGTCCACGGTCAGCGGCTTGCCGATGGCATCAATATTGATCGTCATGCGCAGACCGTTTGCACAGATCTTGGCCATCTGTTCATAGGTCAGCTGGTCCATGAACTCGTCCCACTTGGGATCATCAAGGTCATAGTCCATCATGTGGATGAGCTGTGTTCCGTTGCTCTTGCCCATGGTGGGGAATTCCATTCCGCTGGCATCGGGCAGGTCCGAATCATCCAGTTTGGCATCGCTGGCAATTTTCTCGGTCATCGCCAGTTTCACCGGGCCGCTAGTCACCGTATTGGCCCAGTCGGAACGGGAATAATAGGTAACCTTGTTGTCACCGGAACCATCATAGCGGTTGACATCGGCATCCGCAAAGAGGCTCTTCACTTCCGCACCGGTGCCGTATGAGGTCGCATAGGTGGTGGCATCAAAGGCATACTCCATGCTGTAGACCATTTCCGTATCGGCTTCCAGGAATCCCTTTGCAGCAAGAATGTTCTGGGCCGCCTGGTGTGCATTTTCCGCCGCGGTCAGATAATAGGTTCCCGCATCCAACACGAATACGCCGGTGCCAAGGGCATCATAGGAAGTGAGGTAATACTCCGGAACGGAGATGGTTACCTTCTGGCTCTCGCCCGGGGCGAGCATGGCGGTCTTTGCATACCCGACCAGTTCCACGGCAGCCTTTTCAATCTGATGTTCCCGGTCATAGTCCGAATAGGGCTTCTGTGCATAGACCTGGACCGTCTTCTTTCCTGCAGCATTTCCCGTATTGGTGACGGTGACATTCATCGAATACGCCGTCTTCTTGCCTTCCCCGCTCTTTTCCACAGTCATGTCGGAGAAATCAAAGCTGGAATAGCTGAGGCCGTAGCCGAAGGGATAGGCTACCAGATCCTCATAGACAAAGTTGCCGGCATTTTCGGCATTCATCATCACATCTTCATAGCGGGTCTCCGTGTATTTGTAGCCCACATAGATGCCTTCCTGGTAAACCACATACTGGTTGAACTTATTGGCATTGGGGCCCAGGTTGAAGGAATCCGACCCCGTATAGGTGTAGGAGCCGAAATTGTTCATCACCGGGTTCTGCTGGTTGTCTTTCCACCAGGTATCCGGCAGGGAGCCGGAAGGATTGACCTCGCCGGACAGCACATCCCCGATGGCATAGATGCCGGTCTGGCCCACAGAGCCCACCCACAGGGCCGCGTCCACGCCATAGGCTTCATCGCTGAGGAAACCGACGGAAATGGGATTGGCGCTGTTGATAATCACCGTAATGGAGCGGATCTCTCCGTCATCCTTGAGGCCCTTGAGTCCTTCCAGCACGGAAAGCTCGTCCTCGTTGAGGGTCAGGTAATCGTTGTTCAGGGTGTCGTCCACCGCCACGGTCAGGTCGTTGCCTTCTCCGCCCACGCGGCCGGTCACATAAATGACATCCACACCGCCGGTCAGGGTATCGCCGTTATTCTTCTTGACCCTGCTCCACTTCATTTCGCCGATCTCATGGGCCGTCCTTTTGGCTTCCTTCTCGATGTAATAGTCAAGAAGGGCCTTGTCGACCACGTTGAAGCCGGCTCCGGTCATCATGTCATAATAATTTGCCGCACCGTTGGCATCCACCGCACCGCTTCCGGTGCCGCCGTAGACCGGGTCCATGATGGTCACGCCCACCACCGCCACATCGCTTCCCTTGGCAAGGGGCAGGGTCGCATTGTCATTCTTCAGCAGGACGATGCCTTCCCCTTCCACTTCCCGGACCTTGGCTTCACCTGCAGCCTTCAGGTCAGCCACGGACTTATATGCGCTCTCGTAATACCTGGCATACCCCTCCGTCTGCCCTTCCGGCAGCGTGCTTACCACTTTGGAAGTCGCCGTGCCCAGTGCCGAGTTGATCTGTCCCGCAACTTCACCGGCGATTACGTTTCCGGTAATCACCAGTGCGCAAAGCAAGCCTGTAACATTTAAAAATAGCTTTTTCAGCGTTCTCTTGGTTGAAGGTTTCATTCTGAAACTCCTTTCGATTCCTTTTCATCCATCCGAGATGGACAAAGCACGAATCATGCGGGACTCATGCGTTTTCGTACACCTTTCCGCCTTCTGCCTTTCCGGCAAAGGTTTGTTCTCCATTATATAGGAAGCAACCTTCAAGAAAAAGAGGTTTGTCGTACATGGCGTCAGCGGCTGTCGCAATTTTATGTGCCTGCATTTTTACGCCGCATTTCCGCCGTGAATGGATATGTTTCTCCGTTTGCGTTCCTCTTTTGTCGTGAAAATCCCGTCTTCTTCTTTTCTGTATCTGATAAAATCGTAGAAAAGATTTGCATTTTTCTTTTGAGAGAATGCATAATAACAGTATCTTCTTGCCTTGGGAAAAGTGCGGTTTTCCCCTGGCCCCCCGGAACAGAAGAAGTACACCCTTCTTCATCCTTTTGCAGCCGGTTTATCCAGTTCATAAAGGAGTGAATTCCATGAAAACAAAAAAAGCCTTTGGCGTTTATGCCACCCTGATTGCCTCCATCCTCGCCCTTGCGGCAGGAATCTACTTCCAGATGATCGGCGGCACCTTCGGTGCCACCCGCCGGGTATGCTATGACCTTTCCATCGTCCTCCTTCTGGTCGGCGGTGCGGTCCTCTCCTGCCTGTTCACTGCACTCAAGCGGTACGGGCTTGCGGCTGCCTCGGTTACAGCCCTTTCCTTTGCTGCGCTGCTGTCCTTTGTCCACAAATGCTACTGGTATGTCAGTGATGTTTTCGTCGCCATTGATGAAAAGGGTTTTGACCAGAAGTTTATCATCTTTGTCGCACTTGCTGTCGCTTCCTTCGTCATCGGAGAAATCGCCATCTACGCCCGAAAGACCAAGGCGGCCTGAAGCACAGCTTTCCTTCCTGTGGTTTGAGGAGAAATACAATGCGTCACATTATCGATCTGAAGGATAACTGGCTCTTTACCCATATGGACGGAAGCCAGTCTACCGTATGCCTCCCCCATACCTGGAATGCCATCGACGGCCAGGACGGCGGAAATGACTACAAGCGCGGCACCTGTCTTTATGAATGCAGCTTCCCCGCCCCGGAGAAAGGCGAAGAAGAGGAAGTCTGGCTGGAATTTGAAGGCGTCAATGCCAGCGCTGCCGTTACGCTCAACGGCCATCCCGTCTGCAACCATGACGGCGGCTACTCCACCTTCCGTTCCCCCGTTACCGGCCTGCTCGAGGCGGACAACCATCTCAGCGTCTCGGTCGACAACAGCGTCAATGACCGGGTCTATCCCCAGAAGGCGGACTTTACCTTTTACGGCGGCATCTACCGTGCGGTACACCTGATCATCCTCCCCAAAGCGCACTTTGTTCTGGATGACTGGGGTTCCTCGGGAATCCATATCGTGGCAACCCCGAAGGACAGCAGCGCGGAGGTCCGCGTGCGCAGCGCCGCCACGGCAGGTGAGATTCAGATCCGTCTGCTGGATGCGGATAAGCACTGCGTTGCAGAAGGAAACGGACCGGTGGTCACCCTGACCATCCCCTGCGCCCGCCGCTGGAACGGAACAAAGGATCCCTACCTCTATACCTGTGAGGCCAGCGTCGTTTCGAACGGGCAGATCACGGACCAGCTGACCATTCCTTTCGGTGTCCGTGACTTCCGGGTGGATCCCAAGCAGGGCTTCATTCTGAACGGGGTTCCCTACCCCCTTCACGGCGTTTCCCGGCATCAGGACCGGAAGGGCATCGGAAATGCCATTACCCGGGAAATGCATGACGAGGACATGGCCCTCATTGCAGAGATGGGCTGCAATACCATCCGTCTTGCGCATTATCAGCATGATCAGTATTTCTATGATCTCTGTGACCGCTACGGCATGGTGGTCTGGGCAGAAATCCCCTACATCAGCGAGCACATGCCCAACGGACGGGAGAACACCATTTCCCAGATGAAGGAACTGATCCTGCAGAATGACAATCATCCCTCCATTGTCTGCTGGGGTGTTTCCAACGAGATCACCATCTCCACCAAAGACAAGAAGGACATGCTGGACAATCACCATGTCCTGAATGACCTGATCCACCAGATGGATCCCACCCGGTTCACCACGCTGGCATGCTACGCCATGTGCGGTCCCTTCAATCCGGTGGCCCACATCACGGACGTGGTCAGCTGGAACCTGTATCTCGGCTGGTATATTCCGGGTCTGTTCCTGAATGATCTCTGGATCAGCTTCTTCCATCTGCGCTATCCCAACCGTCCTCTTGGCTACAGCGAGTACGGAGCCGAGGGCATGCCCAATCTGCATTCCTCTCATCCCCGCCGCAATGACCATACCGAGGAGTATCAGGCCATCTATCATGAGTTCATGATCAAATGCTTTGCCCGTCATCCCTACATGTGGGCAACCCATGTATGGAACATGTTTGACTTTGCTGCAGATGCACGCGATCAGGGCGGAGAGCCCGGCATGAACCACAAGGGGCTTGTGACCTTTGACCGGAAAATCCGGAAGGACAGCTTCTATTTATATAAGGCCAATTGGAGCAGCGATCCCTTCGTACACATCTGTTCGAAGCGCTACGAGAACCGCTGCGAGGATACCACGCTGATCAAGGTCTATTCGAATCAGCCCCGTGTCACCCTCAAAGTGGACGGAAAAGAAGTGGAGAGCCTTGAAAGTGCGGATCACATTTTCTGTTTCCATGTACCCCTGAAAGGGAGCATCCAGGTGGAAGCGGTGGCCGGCAAGTGCCGGGACCAGGCCAGCTTCCGGCATGTAGATAGCCCCTGCGAAGCATATATTCTGAAAAAATCGGCAAAAACACAGAAATCCAACTGGGTCTGAGACCCTTGAAAGGAGTTTTCTCATGTCCGCTACGAAGCAGGCTGCTGCGGATGGCGTCAACCGCGCAAAGCTGTATCAGCTGGTGCTCTTCCCGCTCAACAACGGCGCCACCAATGTGTACTTTGTCCTGATCCTTTCCTACGTTGCCCAGTTCGGTTCCAGCATTCTGAAGCTCGGAATGTTTGCCTCCCTCATGGTTACCGCCATGCGGGTCTGCGATGCCATTACGGACCCGATCATCGGCGCACTCATGGACAGGACCTCCACCCGGTTCGGCAAATTCCGCCCCTTCATGGTCATCGGCAGCGTCATCATGGCCATCAGCGTTATCATCCTTTACATGCTGCTGCCCCTGATTCCCGAGTCCATGATGGCCCTGCGCTATATCGCCTTCACGCTGATCTACTTTGTCTGGGTTATCGGCTACACCTTCCAGACCAGCTGCACCCGCGCCGGCCAGACCGTGCTGACCAATGACCCCAATCAGCGCCCCATGTTCACGATCTTCAACACGGTTGGCTCCATGCTGGGCATGGGCGTCATGCAGTTCATGATTCCCATGATCAAGGCAATGTATGATGTAAAGGACGCTTCCGGCGCCATCATCACCTCCGGCTATGCCAATCCTGTCCTTTACCGGATCATCACCCCCATCGGCATTGCCGTGTCCGTTTTCCTGACCATCCTCGCCATCATCGGCATTGCTGAAAAGGACCGTCCGGAATTCTACGGCATCGGCGGGGAATCCCAGAAAAAAGTGGAATTCTCCGAATATCTCGAAATCATCCGCCACAACAGGCCCATGCAGCGCCTTATGGTTGCAGGCGCGGGCTGCAAGCTGGCACTCGCCATTGCCACCAACACCACGGTGCTTCTGGCGCTCTACGGCATTCTCATGGGCAACTACAATTCGCTGTACCTTCCCATGATGATCCTCGGCTACGTCTTTGCAGTTCCCTTCTTCCTGCTTTCCGTGCGCACTTCCCAGAAACAGGGACAGAAAGCTTCTCTGGTCCGGTACGTTTCTGTTGCCCTGATCTGCTACGTCGGCGTTCTCCTGCTGCTGCTCATCTCGCAGCCCAGCAACAGCGCCCGCATGCTCTCCTTCCCCTATAACGGCGGCGGAAGCATCAATCTGTACACCATCGCTTTCATCCTCTGCTTCGGCATCGGCTACGGCGCATATTATGCCACCGCCGATATGCCCATTCCCATGGTGGCAGACTGTTCCGACTATGAAACCTACCGTTCCGGGCGCTACATTCCCGGAATCATGGGAACGCTTTTCTCGCTGGTGGACAAGCTGGTATCTTCGCTGGCGCAGACTCTGGTGGCCTTTATCTTCCTGGCCTGTGCCGGTCTCCAGGATCTGCCGACGGACGGGACACCGTACTCTGCAGGCATCAAGGTTGCAGTCATTATCATGTTCTGCATCATCCCGATGCTGGCCTGGGCTGCTACGCTCATCGCCATGCACGGATATTCCCTGACCGGCGCCAAGATGAAAGAAATACAGGCCGTCAACACGGCACGCAAAAAGGCAATTGCCGAAGGCATGAGTCTGGAAGAGGCCATGAAGGTCTACCAAACCCAAGAAGACTAAGGAGGTTATTACTATGAAACTGCCCCTGAATAATGATTTTTCCGGAAAAGTCGTGGTTGTCACCGGTGCAGGCGGCGTACTCTGCGGCGACATGGCCAGAGCATATGCCCAGGCCGGCGCCAAGGTTGCCGCGCTTGACCGCAATCTTGAAAAGGTGACCGCACTGGCAGAGGAGCTGCGCGCACAGGGATATATCTGCAACGGCTATGCTGCCAACGTGCTGGATCCGGAAATCCTTGAAAGCGTCCATCAGCAGGTGCTTGCCGACTTCGGCCCCTGCGATATCCTGATCAACGGTGCAGGCGGAAACAATCCCCGCGCCACCACGGACAATGAATACCAGCATGAAGCAAAGGAAGGCGACACCACCTTCTTCGATCTCACCTCCGACGGTGTGGACTTTGTCTTCAAGCTGAACTTCCAGGGCACGCTGCTGCCTACCCAGGTCTTTGCCCGTGATATGGTCGAAAAACACAGCGGAAATATCCTCAACATCTCTTCCATGAATGCCTATATACCGCTGACCAAGATCCCCGCTTATTCCGGCGCCAAAGCCGCCATCTCCAATTTCACCCAGTGGCTAGCCACCCACTTTGCCGGTTCCGGCATCCGCTGCAATGCCATTGCCCCGGGCTTCATCGTCTCCCGCCAGAATCATGCACTTCTCTTCAATGATGACGGAACGCCGACGGCACGCTCTGCCAAGATTCTTGCGGGCACTCCCATGGGCCGTTTCGTTGACTCCAAAGAGCTGCTGGGCGGCGTCTTCTTCCTGACCAACGATTCCGCCGCCTCTGCCATTACCGGCGTGGTGCTTCCCATCGACTGCGGATTCTCCGCTTATGCCGGCGTGTAATTCCGTTTCCCCGCCTGAAGGAACGCCTTCAGGTATCATCATAGAAAAGGAGCGTACTCTCATGAAAAAGATCTTTGTTCTCGTTCTCGCAGCCCTGCTTGCTCTGGCTTCCCTTGCTTCTGCAGAATCCGTTCTCTCTGCTGACCCCGAAGCATTCATGACCTATAACCGGGAATCCCATGTAACCGAGTGGGAAGGCAAATGGGTTCTGGTTGCCGCTTACATCGGAGAAGATTTTGCCGAGGAGTATGAAGTGGAGACCTCCGGTTTCCTGCCTGTCCCCGAGAATGCCATTTCCATGGAACTCACCACCATCCCGGATGCCACCGCCAATGACAAGGAACTGGGCACCATGGTGGATGTCGCTTCCTATATCCATGGCCACACCCATGACCTGGCCGGAACCATGACCTTCTCTGCCGACATCACCGATGATGAGCCCTATACCGTAAAGAGCGCCTGGGACGAGTGGCCCAACAATGTCATCCGCGGCGAAAACGACGGAGACTTCAACTATGGTCCTGCCAAGACCCACATCAAGGGCGATGATGAAACCCTCCACTTTACCGAGCTCACCGGTGTTGAAATCGAAGATATGGAAGAAATGAAGTACATCGGCATGAACCCCGACGGCTACATCATTCTCTGCTATTCCGACGACAACGTTGCCAAGAAAGACGGCGACATCGGCTTCGCCTACATCTTTGAGCGCGTTGCAGAGTAATTTGCACAGACAGAAACAAGGCTGACAGTAATTGTCAGCCTTGTTTTTTGGCCTTTCCGGAGCGCTCCGCGTTCCTCTTCTTTCTCCCTGCCGTTTCCCGTTCCTGCAGCCGCCCCGCATATCCCCAGCTTGTGGAAGTACCTGCGCTGCTGCTGGGCTGCATATCCGAAAAGGAAGAGCATTTTCCTTCAGAAACTTCCCTCATCACAATCCAGTCAGGCAAATATCAGATCAGGATCCCGGACGGCTTCAATGAACTGACCCTGACGAAAGCATTGGAGGTGCTCCGCTTTGCTCAAGGATCTGAAATAGTATCCTTACATCTTCATAGATTTACCTTTGAAGGACGGGCGCCGCAGCACCTTGATTTCTTTCTTACATGATGCCCCTCTTCTCTGAATCATAAGGATTCCGATCAGTGGGCCTATTTATCCGGATATCCGATGTAAAATACTTATTCAGCCTGGATTTTGATTGCTGATAACCATATTATTTACCCGAACAGAATCGGCACGAGGAAGAATCCAATCATATTATTCAGAAAATGAGGAATGAAGCTGATCAGGCAGTTTCCGGTCCTGCGGTACAATAACGCAAAAAGGATCGCATCTATAAAAATGCCGCCCAGGTCCCACGCAACGATTTCCGCTGCACCTGCGTTAAAATGCGCTGCGGCAAAGAGTACGGCACCAACGATAACCACCGGCCAGAACGAAAAGTGCTTCATACCTTTTCCTACAAAAAACGCGCGAAATTCGATCTCTTCCCCGAGAACGGCAACGATCTGATTAAACAGCAGCAGCGGTAACTGATCAAGACCCGGCATATTTACCCGCCCAAGCACATGGTCTATGTAGGCGCGGCCGAATACAGCCTTGCTCAGAAGCATTTCTGCGGGAGACAAAACAAGCATGAAAAGAATCAGGGGAATAACCCCCGGCTTCTTCAGGTCCGAAAAGAAACGCTTAAAACTGAGCCCTGATTCGGAATCAGGCGTTTTCTCCATTCCCTCTATGATGAAGAAACACGCCAGTCCCGCGATGTGGATCGCAGCGGCAGCAACAATGGAGGATGTCGCCGCTTTTATGGCGACCGCGATGATCATCACAGCCATTCCAAGGAGCGTAATGATCTTAACTTTGTCTTTTTTCGATGCATTAGGCATATGCTATTCTCCTTCCTGAAAGCGTTCCTTACTGTTCACCCTGAGGGGGATGTTTTCAAACAGATCAACGCTGTATGCCCCAACTGCAGGCACTTGCATATTAGGATTAAACGTGAACAACATGGGGCACATCCGGAAGAGGAAATCTTGCACAGATACAGATTCTCTGTGAATGATCCTTCAGCAGCCAGCCCACGGACAGCAGAGATGCTACTGAAGAACGACTTTGCAACAAGTTCTCCAGTCCGGATGCAGAAGCCATACAGACAAAAAGTCAGCGCGCAGTCTCCCGCGTGATAGATATCGGCAGCATAAGGGATTAATTCCTCTGTCCCCTGACAGGGCAGCACTGTATCAAGATAGGTACCAGTGGTCTCTATTCCGTCAAGACTAATCTCCTCCGCAGACGCCGTTGCAGGCCTGAGCCAGTAATCCGGTTCGTGAATAAGGGCTGGCATAGAAACCGGTGCAGCCGTCTCAGCCTTTCCACAGGCAGCCATCAAAAGGGGCGTAAGCATGATAAGGAGCGCGGCTATTATCTTCAAAGCCATTTTTAGCTCTCTTTTCATTAACACCTACGCAAATCCCGTCTTCCTGCCATTATCATGCAGCCTTTGTCATATCTTTTCATAAGGTTTCTTCGCCAGCCACCCCCGGAACAGTCCGCCCTCAAAGAAAGAGATGATGATAAAGAAGATGTCGGCAAAAAGAATAAAGATAAACGAGGGAATCAGAATGCGGGTATATTTCTTGCCGCTGAATGATCCTTTCCGGATATGATGTCCCATGCGGACAAGATAATACAGCACGCCCAGGTTGAAGTACAGCAGCAGCGCCGCGCTTTCCGCGAAGCTGCTCCATGCGTCTTTCGTGAAGAAGCTGCCGGTGCTGATGACACTGAGCAGCGTGTTCAGCGCCAGCAGCCCGATATTCACCAGAAAAAGGATGCGCGTTACATTCAGCATCACACCGCCGCCGATGCCGACTCCGCCGCCCCAGGTCAAACCGGCACGGGCGCAGAAGTGTTCAAATATCTGCATCAGCGGTTCATTCTGCCTGCCTTCGATGAAGCCGTTGTTGGCAATGCAGTAAACATTCAGGCGCAGGCTGTTCTGTCTGCAGAACGCTTCCATCTCCTCCATGAAGCGAAGCACATGGGAAGGGATGCCGTCCACATAGAGCGGAAGGCAGAAAACAACGGCATCAGCGCCATGAAGCTGCTCCAGAATGCGGCTGTGATCCGCCGGAGTGCGCAGCTTTTCGGTCACTGTCTGTCCGCCCGTAAAAAGACGCTGCAGGAAGAGAAAATACGCAGAAGCGCAAAAGCGCTTTTTGGGGCTGCCATTGATGAAAACCGTTTTCATAATGCCGCCTCCAGTCCTTCGGGATTCGCCAGGAACACGACCTCAGACCGCTGATAGCCGTCGTTGAGCGCATTTCGTTCTGCCAGATAACGGAAGGTTTCCTTTTCGTTTTCAGTGATTTCACCGTAAACGATCACCTTCCAAAGGTCGTGCTTTCCGTATCGAAGCGTGTGGTGCATCTGCCGTCCCCGGTAGGTGCTGAAGGGCGTGGATGTTCCAATCGAGCGATCCAGCACATTTTTGACGTCTGCACTGTATCCGCCGTACAGATTCCTCGTAATGACAACCAGCTCGTCAGCCTGCCCAATAATACGGCAAACCTGTTGCAGCGAGTCTTTCATGGTGCACGCAGCAGGATGTTTCGTCCAGCAGCCGAAGCACCCCTGACATGGGGCATATTTTCCGTCGGCTTCAATGATCCGGTCGCATTTTGCTTCGATCAGCCCGGCATATTGGCTTCCCAAATCACTGATGATCACTTTCATGAAATCTCCTCCTGTTCGGCAGCCAGCACTGCTCCGTTCCATGTACGTTCCAGATGCTTTGCGATCAGCTTTTCGTCAAATTCCAGATGGTTGTTGGCGATGATGCTGGCGTACCCGTGGGCGAACATCGCTACGGTGATGAATACGACTTTGGTCTGCTCGAGACTCAGTCCTGCTCCCTCCATCATGGCCAAAAGGACAGGGCGCAGCTCCTCGGAATCCACCATTTCCAGCAGACTGTTTTCCTCGGCATATCCCGATTGGAACAGGAAGCGGAAAAGCTGCGGTTCCTCAACCGCAAAGCGGATATAATTCAGTCCGATCCCCAGAATCGGATCCTGCCCCGGCGGTGTGTTCATAAGGTATTTCGTGTGGAGCTGGTCCGCGTGCCTGTAGACAGCCCTTTTCAAATTGTCAATCGTCGAAAAGTGATACATGACCGGCTGCGTGGAACAGCGCAGCTGCTCCGAAACAGTCCTGGCATTGATGCTTTCAAAACCGTTTTGGCGAACAACTTCTATGGCTGCGTCGATGATCATGCTTTCTGTGACTCTGGTCTTTGGCGGCATGTACAGATTCTCCTTTTTGTAATTGCGGTTATGTAACGTGCATTACAATACTCTCTTTTTTCAGTTTTGTCAATTCAGGTGGAAAAACAGCATCTGAAAATATCCCGTAATGTTCATGCCCTGCGTGAGCCGCATCGCCTGGTCTTATGCAGGTCAGTTCTTGCTTTTTTAAATGGTTTCCAAAACGACAATGGCCGCTGGTATGTTCTGCATGATCACATACCAGCGGCTGCTTTGTTTGCTTCGAGATGAGTATTTCAGGAATCGATGTCGCTCTGTCTATTGCATCGGTTGGATGCCTGCCCAAAAGTCCCATTCAGAATGAGCCTTTGATTATGACTCGGATGCTGCTCTTTCGGGTATTCCCTTTGCATCCGTCCCCATTTTCCCACGGAGTGCTGACCGGCTTCCTCAATCATCCGGTTCGGATAGTACATTCCGTTTTTTGCCCAGGATGCAGGTGCCTCCAGGTTCTTCAACAGAAATGACACTGTGCTCTCCTCCATAATTCAGTATTGACCAATCCGGCACGCAGATGCCTTTTCTGAATTTCAGGCTGATACTGTTTTATGGAAGACCCCCGTCCTTCCGGTCCTTTTGCGTTTTATCAGCAATATTACTTTCCCTGTCCGTAATAGGCATGGGGGCCATGCTTGCGCATGAAATGCTTTTCCAGGACATGCTTCGGAATCTCTCCCACCTTCGGGTCAACGGCCACCGTATAGCTTGCCATCTTGGCGCATTCTTCGAGAACCGCCGCATGATAGGTGGCTTCCCTCGGATTTCTGCCCCAGGCAAACGGACCATGATTGCGGCAGATAACTCCCGGAATGTATACCGGATTCAGATTCCTTTCCCGGAAGGTTTCCAGAATGACCTCCCCGGTATTCTTTTCATAGGCTTCCTCCACTTCCTCTGCAGTCAGACTGCGGGTACAGGGAATATCCCCGTAGAAGTAATCCGCCTGTGTGGTTCCCAGACAGGGAATGTCCTTTCCTGCCTGTGCCCAGGCCACTGCATAGGGGCTGTGGGTATGGACAATGCCCCCTACTTCCGGAAAAGCACGATAGAGCGCAAGATGTGTTTCCGCGTCCGTGGAAGGATTCAGGTCTCCTTCCACCCGGTTTCCCTGAAGATCCATGACCACCATCTTATCCGGAGAAAGCTCTTCATAAGGAACCCCGGACGGCTTGATCACCATCAGCCCGCTCCCGCGGTCAATCCCGGAAACATTTCCCCAGGTAAAGACCACCAGATGATATGCCGGCAGTTCCATGTTCGCTTCATAAACGGCTTTTTTCAAGTTTTCAAGCATATGCTGCACCTCCTGACGCATATTCTACACGATTTCGAAACAAAATGGAAGTTTGGCGGCAGAAAGTGCCCTTCTTCCCTGCCTGAAACCAAAATAACCCTTTCCCGATGCTTGCATCTTCCGCCATTTTAAGGTATTATTGTATGGAATTGTTTTGGATTCATTGTCGCCCCTCTGCCAAGCGGGTCGCATGAAAGGAGTCTATACTACATGAATCGAAAAATTATTCTTTCCTTTTTCCTGACGATTATCCTTCTGTGCAGCTTTGCTGTCTCCGGCATGGCAGCCAACGAAAAGGCTGCTTCTGCCGTTCCCAATGTAAAGATTTCCTCTGATACGGAAGTGGAAGTCGGTTTTGACGTTGACGTGACCATTACCTCTTCCGTTCCCGGCTTTCTGAGGCTCGAACTCCGTGATGCCATGGGTTCTCCGGTTCTGGTTCTGTTTGACAATTCGGAAATCCATTCCAAGGACAATGATCTTACCCTGAGCATCCGGAATGATCAGAATCAGCCCCTTCCCGCCGGCGATTATGTCTTTGCCGCGGTTGTGACCAGCCAGTTCGGCGTAGCTTCCAAGGAAGTCACCGCCAAAATCCGTCTTACGCCTTCCCTGAATGTTGCTCTCGACGGCAATGGCTTCCCCATCACCAATACCCAGAACAGCGCCATGAGTTATCTGGGAACCGGTACGGGCACAACCACGGCCCCTGTCACTGCCACCTACGGCAGCACCACCACTTACGGCAACACCACCACTTACGGCGGCACCTCCGCCTATGCCGGTACGAATACCGCCGGCACTTCCGCTTATTCCGGTACTGCTGGGACCCAGGCCGCGGCACAGGTTCCCACCACGCCCCTTTATGATGCCTTCGGCAACCTCATCACGCCTGCAGGTACCGTCCAGTCCTCCCAGACTGCCCAGACTGCCGGGATGAACTATGCTGCACCTGCTGTCCAGACCGAAGTGGTAAACTATGTGCGTTCCACCGGGCTGCCGCTTGGTGCAGAAGGATATGAAATCGGTCTGGGCGTAAACGACACTTATCCGCAGACGGATCCCGGATTCTGGGGTCTCTCCTCCACTTCCACCGATGAGGAAATCTGGGCCGCCATCATCCGTCCCATGACCGTGCTCAATCTGGACGAGCAGGAAGTCAGCTCCATCTACAACACCACTGCAGACGGCCGCAGGAAAATCGCCACCATTACCGGAGCCTCTCAGGGCATCAACGTCCTTGAATACCATACGGACGGATGGGCTCTGGTCGAAGCTTACGATAATGAAACCGGCGCCTTTGTCAGAGGCTATCTGCGTTCCAACAAGCTCAAGACCGTCGAGCCGAACACGGTATACGGATTCGTCATTGACAAGGCCTCCCAGACCCTTTCCGTTTTCATGAACGGCAAGCGTATCGGCTCCTGTCTGGTCTGCACCGGCAAGCCCACCGTGGAGGCACTTTCGAGAGAAACCACTGCGGGTGAATTCATCTGCGTCACGCGCAACGGAACGGTATCCTATCTGAGCTCCGGCTATTCCAAGTATACCATCCGCTTCAACAACAACCAGCGTCTTCAGGAAATCCCCTCCACCAAAAAAGGTGGCAGTGACTTCTCCATTCTCCAGCCGCTTCTGGGCACCAAAGCCACGCGTGGCAATGTCGCCATTCCGCATATTGCTTCCACCGATGGCGGAATCAATGCAGAATGGATCTGGAACATCACCGACGCCAATCGCAAGGTCAAGGTTCTCATTCTGGACGACAAGCCCAGAAACATGATCCCGGTTGGAAAATAATCCATCTGCGGGGAGACGCAAAGCGTCTCCTCGTTTTATGATTTTCCATTTCCCCGCGCGAAAAACTCTGTTTCCCGTCTACGGACAGCCGCCTTACTGCGGCAAGTTATCAGAAGATAAAGGAGTTCCTCATGCGCTCACAAAAACACATTGCTTTTCTTTTCCTGCTGCTGGCGCTGCTGCTTGCATGCTTTTCCGCACTGGCAGCAGATATCACTCTCTATGCTTCCGACTACCCGGTCAAAGCTTCCGGCTCCTATTCCACCATGGAAGAAGTTGCCGTTTACCTGGCCACCTATGACAAGCTTCCGGGAAACTACATAACCAAGCAGAAGGCACAGAGCCTCGGCTGGGACTCCCGCCTTGGCAATCTCTGGGATGTCTCCAAAGGCTCCTCCATCGGCGGTGACCGTTTTGGAAACTACGAAGGACTGCTTCCGGATGCCAAAGGCAGAAAATGGACGGAATGCGACATTGACTATCAGGGCGGATACCGCGGGCCCAAGCGCATCTGTTTTTCCAATGACGGGCTCATTTATTACTCTCCCAGTCATTACAACCATTTTCAGGAAATCGAAGTCATCTTTGCATCAGCAAAGGAAACTGCCACGCCAAAGGTTACTGCCACTCCGGTCCCTTCCTTCCTGTCGGTCTCCGTTCCGGTCGAATATGGAGCATGCTATACCGACTGGGATGCCGTCGCTTCCTACCTCTTTGCCTATGAGGAACTGCCGGTAAACTACATCTCCCTGGAAGACGCCAAGGACCTGGGCTTCAGCAGCAAGAAAGACAACATGGGAGAGGTTGCTCCGGAATTTGCCATTGGCGGCGGTGTCTTTCAGAACCGTGAAAAGCTCCTGCCGGAAAAGAAAGGCCGCGTATGGTATGAATGCGATGTGGATATCAAAAACGGCAAACGCGGAAAGCATCGTCTTCTGTTCAGCAATGACGGTCTCATCTATCTTACCCGTGACAAATACAAATCCTTCACCGAAGTCAGGGAGGCACAGCCATGACCGAAATCCATCTACAATGTGAGTACATTCAAACCCCTGCGGCACTACAGATCTACCTTCAGTACATCTGCCGCTTCCCCTCCTATTACGGAAGAAACCTGGATGCTCTCTATGACTGTCTTCGCGAGATTGCAAGACCGACGAAGCTGATCATACATCCCCCGGTTTCTCCGGATGAAACCTTTGCGGCATACTGGTCCCGTCTGCTGCATGTCCTGGAAGATGCCTGCGAAGAGAATCCGCATCTTACCATTGAGCTGCTCGCCTGAACCATACTTGCCCGTCCCCCGGAAAGCTGATATAATGCTTCAAGCCAATTGTCGTCATTATTATTCCCATATGTGAAAGGGTTGTTTTCTTTGAAGAATACTCATAAACGGTCCCTGTTCATTCTGCTTATCCTTCTGTGTCTGGCGTTTTCTATTCCAGCTCCGGCAGAGTCCACCTCATCGGAAGAATCCATGCTGGGTTTCATGGTCGGCGATGAAGTCCGAACCTCCAAACAGGGCAACGTCCGCAAAAAACCGGATCGGAAAGCCGATCTGGTAGAGCGGGTGGACAAGCATGCAAGGCTCGAAATCCTCAGCTTTATTGAAGAAGATAATGTTGTATGGGCTAATGTCCGCGTTCTCCGGAGCCGCCGCCAGGGGTATATTATGGCGGATCTGCTGGAACCCATGCCCACGCCCACGCCGGTTCCGACCCCTTCTCCCGAACCGACGCCCACACCGGTCCCGACGCCCACGCCTTACAATCCGGTCGACGATCTGCTGCCGGAATCCGAACAGTATGATCTGCGGACTGCCAAGAGTGCCAACCTGCGCAAGGATCCATCGCGCAACGCGCTGATTGTCCAGCAGCTTGACCGGTACTCCAAAGTTCATGTAATGAACGCCTTCACCATGAATGAGCAGGAATGGTATTATGTACGGGTGCTTGACCGTTTCAAGCATACCGGTTTCATTCTTCAGGATCTCCTGGAGCCCATTCCCACTCCTTCCCCGACACCGACACCTTCCCCTGTTCCGACCCCTTCCCCCACGCCCACGCCGGAGCCGCCGAAGCTGGAGGACCTGGAGCAGACCTTTGAAGAGCCCATGCTCATGCGTTCCTCCATGAAAACCAATGTCCGCAAAACTCCCAACGGAGAGCGCATCGGCGCAGTGGAGAAACGCACCAAACTGACAGCGGTCGGACGGGTGGAATGGGAAGGACAGATATGGTTGCATGTACGTGCCACCTCCTCCACTCCTTCCGGTTACATTCTGGAAGAGCTGCTCGAACAGATCCGTCCGGTGGTCCTGGTTCCCGTGACAGCGGAAGAGGTTCGCGCCAAGTTTCCGGTGGTCGGCAACGACCCCATGGGAGATATCAAGGACGAGGTGCCCTTCACCTACTCGGAAGATGATCTCAAGCAGTATATCACTCTGGAAGTCGGCTCCCGCAATCAGGATGTTCTGAGGCTCCGTCAGCGTCTTTATGAACTTGGCTACTACCGGAAGGAAAACAACAGCCTTATCTATACCAAGGCCACCTCTGACATTATCAAGATTTTCCAGAAGGATGTAGGCATAGAAGCCACCGGCATCGCAGACCCCTATACGCAGGCCCTGCTTTACGATGACCGGATTCTTCCCAGGGAGAACTCCAGCAAATCCATCTATTATCTGAATAATAAGGAAATGCCCCTGTGGATCCAGCGGGCCGAGATCTCTTCCTATGACTATTACGGAAGCGTGCAGGTCAGCGTCCGCAACCGCACGGACGGCAAACTCACCGCCTTCGGCATCCGCGTCATTCCCAACAGCAACAGCGGTGAACCGATGGGCTTTGCTTCCACGATTCTCAAGCAGGCCAGCAATGAGATCAATATCCAGGACATTGCCATCGCTCCGAACCGCAATTATTCAGACTTTGAAACCAATGAGCTGGCCGACTGGGAATATACCTGGCCCCACCATTTCCTGGTAGCATACCAGACCTATTTCCCCGGCTGTCAGGTTGCCATCTCCTGGTATCGCTCCGGCGGAGTCAAATATGTCATTGAAGATGACCAGCTCTGCTGGGTTTCCGTCGGCAAAGTGCCGGAGGAAATCGTCATCAACACCATGCCCATCGCCATTACGGACGAAGAGGAAATGACCTCCCGTCAATGGTCGCTCGGTATGGAAACCCACTACATTCTGCCGGTCTATCAGCAGTACTATTCCGTTCCCCAGGGGGCTCTGGTGGAAAGTGTATCCCAGGATTCCCCCGCAGAGGAAGCCGGACTTGAACCGGGAGATATCATTATCGGTATCAATGATATCACCATTCTCGGAGATGCTACCCTGAAAAAAGCCCGCGGCCAGATGAGTCCCGGAGAAATTGCCCGTCTGTATTTCTACCGCAACGGGGAATACTTCTATACCGAACTCATTCGTCCCGCCATGAAGACCAACTGATAACTTCAACCCCGGAATAAAATCCGGGGTTTTTCTTTTTCAGAGAAAAACCTTCTATTCCCCGGGGCTTTGCTTTATCCCATGCCGCTGCTTTCCTCCGTAAAAGGCTGCAGGCCCTGGACATATTTCGAAACGAATGGCTTTCTCCGCCGGTAAACCTGTATTCCGGGATAAGTCCATGAAAGAACCCGGCTCCCGGATTGCCGCTCCCCTTCAGCCTCTGTATCCTCCCCTCCACCCTGCTCGAATTGCAAAATAGAGAAGCGCTGCAGCTAGTGCTTCTCTTCCTGTTTTCTGCGGATACAGTGGCATGATGCCGGAAATACCCGCATTTCACCCGGGCATAAAAAAAGATCCCTTTCGGAATCTTTTTTGCATAAAAACTCTGAAATTGCGAATATCTGATGGAAGGGGACGGACGATTTCCGGAAATACATATCCGCAGCTGTCGGCCATTATCCGGCCCTTTCTCTTTCTGCAGAATATCGCTACTCCTTATCCGACGGAGCCGCTTCCTTGCGGACAATTCGAACCCGGCGAACCCGGCGCTCACCCACTTCAAGGACAGTTACAACCGCATTCTCGAAAACGAACATCTGGTCTTTCCTTGGGAACTCACCAAGCACTTCAATGCACCAGCCGCCAACCGTCTCGCTTTCAAAAGTATACTGTTCTTCATTCCAGCCCATCATTTCCATGAGTTCGGAAACGGTAACATCTCCGTCCATCTCGACGGTGCCATCTTCTGCTTCGCTGATTTCCTCTTCGACCATGTCGGTTTCATCCCAGATGTCCCCGACCAGTTCCTCCAGCACATCCTCCATGGAAACCACGCCCAGTGTTCCGCCATACTCATCGGTTACAACCGCCAGATGCTGCTTTGCCGTCCGCATTGCGGAAAGCACTGCAGGCAGTTTCATGGTCTTGTAAACATAACAGGGAGGCAGCATCTGTGCCCGGATGTCCACATGTTTGTCATCAATCATGGATTTAAGAAAATGCTTGAGGTTCAGAATGCCGATGATATTGTCCCTGGATCCCTGGTAGACCGGAATCCGGGAATAGCGGGAAGTGCCGATCACATGAATGATGTTATCCCATTCGTCCTCAATATCAATGGACACCATGTCCACTCTTGCGGTCATGATCTCCGAAGCAGAGATTTCGGAAAAGTCAATGGCTGCATTGACAAGCTCCGAAGCATCTTCATCAATGACCTCTTCATCCTCCGCCGTTTCAATAATCGAATGAAGCTCCTCCACGGCGTCATCGTCGTCGTCCTTTGTCTCCCCTTTGAGCGGCATCGTAATCAGTTTTACCAGCATAACCACCACAAAGGTAACCGGACGGAAGAGTATCATCAGCACGCGGATAGGCTTGGCACACTGCATTGCCATGCGGGTCGCGTTCTTCTTGGCCGTAATCTTGGGAATGGTCTCGCCGAAGATGATGATGATGATGGTCAGCAGGGTGGTCGCCACCCAGGTATGCTTTCCATCAAAAGCGAGCAGTACAAGCACGGAAGCCAAAGAGGACGCGGCAATATTCACGAGATTGTTTCCCACCAGAATGGTGGAAAGGGTATCATCAAAGCGCTCCGTAATCCGCAGCGCGGCTGCCGCTTTGTTGTCCCCTTCATCCCTGGCATGTTCAAGCCGCATCCGGTTGCAGGAGGAAAAGCTCATCTCTGAAGCAGAGAAGAAAGCGGAAAACAACACGCAGGCCACAATGGCTGCAAGAAACACTGCAATCATCATGCTTCTTCCTCCTCCTTTGTCTCAGATTCGGAAGTATCCTCCGTTTTTTTCACTTTCAGCCGAAGGATGCGGTTCTGCTTCATCTTGAAAATGGATATTTCCATGCCATGTGCCGTAAAACTGTCTCCTTCTCGGGGAATGGTCGGGAAGGATTCATAGGCGAGTTCTCCCATCAGTTTTTCCCCGATGTCATCTTCCTCATCCTTATAATCGATATCCAGGGTATCCATCACATCTGCCAGGTGTTCCTCTGCATTGACGCTGTAGGAACCGTCCGGCAGAGGCACAATGTTTTCCTCCACCCGGTCATCCTCGTCCCAGATTTCGCCTACCAGCTCCTCCAGAATATCCTCTACCGTCACGATGCCCAGCGTGCCGCCGTAATTGTCCGTGACGACGGCCACATTGATGCGTTTCCTGGACATGATGGGCAGCAGATCGTCAATCTTGGTGGACTGATGGACGAAATAGGGTTCATCCAACAGGGGACGGATGTTGAAAGCCTTTCCGCGACGGATGTACGTCCTGATATATTTCTTGATCTGAAGGAAACCGATTATATGGTCAATAGATCCTTCATAAACGGGCAGGCGGCTGTGATTCTGTTCCTTGATATAGGCCAGAATCTCCTCATGCGTCATGGCTATGTTAATCGCTGCCAGGTCTACGCGGCTGGTGAGAATGCTCTCCACGGTCACGTCGCCAAACTGGAGCGCGGAGGAAATCAGTTCCCCCTGCTCTTCATTGAGGCTGCCTTCCTCCGTCATGTCCTCAATGAGGTCATACAGCTCATTTTCTGTTACGGACGCTTCCGGTTCACCCTTTGTGAGGCTTGCCGCCGCATCTCCGATCTTCGTCAGCAATGCTGCTGCCGGATGAAGCAGCTTCATCAGAAAATGCAGGATGCCTGCAGTAGCAAGGCTGAGCCGTTCGCTGTATTTCCGGGCAATGCTCTTGGGAAGCATCTCTCCGAAAAAAAACACTGCCAGCGTTGTCAGGAGGGTGGATGCCGTCACGGCCCCTACTCCCCATATCCGCGTCACTGTCACCGTTACCACTGATGCCGCTGCCAGATGAATGATGTTGGTGCAGATCAGAATTGTTGTGATCATATAATCAAACTGCTCCATTATCTCCAGAGCCTTCCGGGCCCGGGGATCTCCCCTGTCCGCCCGCACCTTGATGCGGTTCTTGGATACAGAAGCAAAAGCAGTTTCAGCGATCGCAAAAAACATGGCCCCCATCAAAAGTAACACCACAATCAGCCATGATAATCGACTGCCATCATCCATAAAGGATCTTCACTCTCCTCTTTCAGTCATTTTTTTATAAATAATTAGAAATGCGGGGATTATACCACAGGACAATAGCCTTGTCAACGGGAACCGCCCTGGTTTTCCGTTTCTGCCGGATCCTGCTCCTGTACTTTCCTCATGCCAAGCACCGCATAACCGGCACAAAGCAATATCATAAGTCCGTATAAGACAAGATTGGGGATCATGCTTTTTTCCAGGGCGAATTCAATGAGCCCGATCGCGGTCGTAATCAGGAGTACCGCCAGCACCCGCATCAGGAGCTGTCTTCTGTCTTTCTTCCCGGCCGTCCGAAGAAGCACAATCACCAGTATGAGCACCGCTGAAAGCACCTGCGACACACGTACAAATCCCATTCTGAGGCAGCTGTCCATGCGCAGGCTCTCAAGCACTACCTGGCAGCAGGCGTACAGCAGCAGGGCAGATCGGATTCTTTCCCCTTTCGGCAGATGCTTCCTGACCAGATACAGCGCAATTCCCAAAGCCGCCAGGGCTTCTAGCACAAAAAGCGCATACTGGTATTCCCCATAAGCATTCGGGATGGCAACCGGAAAGAACCAGAGGGATTCATTTTCCACCCAGTTTCCAAGCCCTTCGGCGGCAAAGCCCTCCGAGAGACGGCAGAGCGCGATGGTCAGCAGTCCCGGAACCGACAGGGCGTCCAGGCATTCCGCCATATCCAGCCCTTTTTTACGGGCAAGAAGGGCATCGGCGCACAGCGTGAAAAGGACGGCGCCATACAGCAGAAATCCGCCTTCCCGCAGGAAAAAAATGTGGAGGAATCCCCTTTCCAGAAAAGCCCCCGGCCGGAAAAGCACATACAGCAGTCTTGCCCCTGCCAGTCCTGCCGGCAGCGCCGCACAGGCCAGGTCCAGGGCCGGAACCACCGGCTTCTTTCCATTCATACCATGGTAGCAGAGCAGGCCGATTACCAGCGATACCGCCAGTGCCGCGCCATAAGGCGTAATGATTGTTTCCATATTTCCCCCTTACAGCATTGCCGGCGAAGGCACCAGAAAGGCAATGGCCAGCAGGAAAAGCACCACCAGGATGATCTTGATTCCTTTCATCGCGCTTTCTCCTGCTGTTTCTTCAAATCCATCATTTCCTGGTACAGCACATTGCGGAGATGGAGAATGGTCCAGGACCGGTTGTGTTCCGTAACCATCGCCTTGAGCGCCTGACGGGTTTCCTTCAGGGTACGGATCCGGTCCAGCAGCGGATCCAGTTCCTTCATGGTAAAACCATTCAGGAGGATCAGCATTTCCGGGAATCCGACCGCCGTCCCCGACGCTCCCGGCAGCTGCGGCGTATCCAG
>CAMVHE010000048.1 GCA_947167215.1 uncultured Clostridia bacterium | reverse complement strand
ACGGGGAAAGCGTTTCCAAAGAGACCGATAATACTCCTGTCAGCTTGAAGTTCGCAGATCAATATACGGATACCGTTGTTGTTACTGAAAACAGCTATTCCAGTCCGGATGTTTCCATCCAAATCAGTGGGGAAACACTCGGAAAGGTTACCTATTATCTTGCGGATATCTATGTGAGGGATATTACCTGCTTTCAGTCTGCCCTCGCAAAAGACACATATGGTTCCGGCTTCCGGGACAGCATTGAGGACATGGCAATACTGAACAATGCCCTTCTTGCCATCAATGGCGATTACTACGGCAACACGAATGAGGGAGTGGTGATCCGCAACGGGGTGATCTATCGGGCCAATCCTACCAACTGTGATGTATGTGTGCTTTATTATGACGGGACCATGCGGGTGATGCCGGGATCTTCCTTTTCGGTGGAAGAAGCAGTCGCCCAGGGTGCATGGCAGGCATGGACCTTTGGACCGGCGCTCCTCGATGCAGACGGCAGTGTACTGACTTCTTTTTCCAGTACCAGCCGCATTATTTCCGCAAATCCCCGAACGGCAATAGGTTATTATGAGCCGGGCCACTACTGCATGGTGGTGGTGGACGGGCGCGGTGAATCTGCCGGTATGACGCTGCAGGAACTGAGCCAGTTGTTCTATGATCTGGGTTGTGCCGCTGCATATAACCTGGATGGAGGAAATTCTTCCATTATGGTCTGGAATAGTGAAATTATTAATGCACCTTCCGGAGGAGGAAGGGAAAGCAGTGATGCACTGCTGATTGCGGAGGTGAATAAGTATGAGTAAAGTCCGAATGCTGATCAGTCATCTGATGGTGATTCTGTCCAGCATGTTTGTTGTATTTCTGATTCTTGATCAGTTCAATCCCATGATGAATTTCATCGATAATACGATTTCCAGATGGTTGCTTTTTATACTGTGTACCGCCGGCGTAGCGCAGAGCGTGATGTATTGGACGAAGGAGGATGCATGATATGAAAAAAATGCGGAAGATCATTGGTATGATGGTAATGCTTGCCATGATGGTATGCCTGATGCTGCAGGGAGTGGCAGAAGAAACAACGGATGTGGAAAAACTGTATAAGAACAAGGACGTGGATGATTCCTGGAGCTTTTTGCAAGCGGAGACAGTTGACCTCGACAGCCTGGAAAGCGGCAGTGTGTTTACAATTTCAGAGGAAGGGGATTATGTTCTCTCGGGCACGCTGAACGGCCGGATTGAGGTAGAGGTACAGGAAGAGAAAAAAGTCCGACTGATTCTGAACGGAGTGAGCATCATCAGCCCGGAAGGTCCGGCTATCTATGAAAAGCAGGCGGACAAACTGATCGTCACGCTGGCAGAAGGGTCCGAAAACCTGCTGCAAGACGGCAATGTCATCACTGATGAGGACGATACCATTGGAGCCCCTCTGTATGCCGAGGATGACCTGTCCATCAACGGCAGCGGAAGCCTTACTGTAAATGGAACACAGAAACATGGCATTCAGAGCAAGGCGGATCTGATTCTGGCGAACGGAAATATCTCCATCACTTCGATTCTGGACGGAATTCGGGGACGCAATTCTGTCCTTGTGCTGGATGGGGAGATAACCGTGAACAGCGGAGGAGATGGCATTACGACGACCCGCACGGATTCAGAAGGCAAAGGGTGGCTCATTCTGGCAGGAGGAAACATCCGCGTAAAAACCGGAGAGGGAGCAGGTTCGGTGAAGATGCCTGCTGAAAGCAAGGAAAGCTTTGGAGGCCGGGGACGCAGG
Organism: uncultured Clostridia bacterium; assembly: GCA_947167215.1. Taxonomy (GTDB): domain Bacteria; phylum Bacillota; class Clostridia; order Christensenellales; family Aristaeellaceae; genus Ventricola. The sequence goes on along the minus strand of CAMVHE010000048.1, from coordinate 21,927 downwards.
GATGAATGGGGAAGCGGGTCCGGCACCTCAGACAGCGGGGTATCTCAGAAAGCGGTGAAAGCTGCAACGGATCTGACCGTACTGGGCGGCATCTATACTTTCGACTGTGCGGATGACGGACTGCATGGAGTCAATGTAACGGTTCATGGCGGATCATTTTCCATTCAGTCCGGGGACGATGGAATGCATGCCGATAAGGAAATGACAGTGAATGCAGGCACCATTGAAATCTCACAGTGCTATGAAGGACTGGAAGGCGAGAATGTAACGGTGAACGGCGGAGATATCCGCATCATTTCCTCGGATGACGGCATCAATGCTGCCGGAGGCAGTGATGGCTCCGGCTTTGGCGGACGGGGCAGAAATGGCGGATTGTCTGCTGCAGGCAGCAGCGGCATGCTGAGCATTGCAGGGGGACAGGTCGCCGTTAATGCGGACGGAGACGGCCTGGACAGCAATGGCAGCATCCTGATTACCGGAGGTGTCATCGGTGTATGGGCTGTCACCACAACGGGCGAAGGCCCCATTGACTTTAACGGGACGGGAAGAATCACCAGCGGCACGCTGATTGTGGCCAGCACCGGCGGCGGGAGGATGCGGAATACATCGGGCCTGAGCGGACAGACCATCATGGCATTCAATGCTTCCGGGAGAGCCGGAGAAACCCTGACGCTGAAAGGCGCGGATGGGATACAGGTCGGTACCTTTATTCCGGAAGAAGCTTTTGATACGTTGATGGTCTCGTCGGACAAGATTCAGGAGGGCAGCGCATTTATGATTACCAGCGGTGATCAGACGCTGTACAGCGGAATTATGTCGAACAGCATGACGACAGCGGGGGGAAGCGAAAGCACAGGGGCCGGAAACGGAAGGATGAAGAACCGAAAAGGATGGTAAAGATACAGTAAAGCGCTTTCGAGATGAAGAGGAGGATTGTTCAGGAATTGCAACGGAAATGGAACCCGGACGAAATGGAACTCCAGCGCGGCATGGAAACAGGAACGGGTATAATCTGACCTCTTTGATGCCGAAAAATCCATGCGTGCGTACCTATAAAGGCTCTGTGCAGTTCGGGACAGTATGAAGGTCCCTGCGGGAAAAACAGGCTTTTCAGAAAAACAAGGAAAAGATGACAAACAGGATAAGGTATGATATTCTTTGACCGGGTGAAGAAAAATGAGAATTCTTTTTGCAGAAGATGACCATGACCTGAACAGGGCAGTTAAAACGCTGTTGGAGAGATCAGGATATCAGGTGGATGCCGTATTTGACGGACAAGACGCTGCAGAATATGCAGAAACCAACGCATATGATGGAATCATTCTGGATTGGATGATGCCGGAGCTGGATGGTGTGGAAGCACTGCGCAGAATACGGGCGAAAAATATAAGAACTCCCTGCCTGCTGCTGACCGCCAGGGATGCTGTGGAAGACAGAGTAACCGGACTGGACGCAGGAGCAGATGATTACCTGCCGAAACCGTTTGATCCACAGGAACTCCTTGCCAGGGTGCGTGCAATGCTACGGCATAGGGATACTTATGTACCGGAGGTTATTTCATTTGAGGATCTGCAGCTTGATAAGAATACTGGTGAGCTTCAATGCAGGGAGCGCAGCGTACGCCTTACGGGAAAGGTATTTCAGCTGATGCAGCTGTTCATGGAAAACCCCCGCGTGCTTTTTCCTGTACAGCAGCTGATGGATAGAATCTGGAGCTGGGAATCGGAAGCAGAAATCAATGTAGTGTGGGTAAACATATCCACCCTGCGCAAAAAGCTTTCAGAACTCGAAACGGTAGCGGAGATCCGTGTGCACCGGGGAATGGGGTATTCATTGGAGAAGGGAATATGATAAAAAAGCTGCAGCATCGTTTTATCCGTATTGCGCTGTTGTCTCTTTCCGTTGCCATGATGATGGTGGTTCTTCTGGTCAATACGTTCAACTGGTTTAGTGTCCGCAATGAACTGCAGGAAACGCTTGCCTTTCTGCAGGAAAACAGTACGGCGGGCGACAGAAATTCCATGAATGGGCATATGATCGGGAAAAACAAGCATGCCCGTAATCTGATCAGTGAATCCAACTGGTTCTCTGTTTCTTACGATCAGAATGGAGTGCGGCGGAACATGAACCTGATCAATATGACCGATCCAGACGAAAGCATGGCTGCTGACTTGTCCGAACAGGCAGTGAAAAGCGGGAAAAAATCCGGTTTTCTGCAGGAATTCCTCTACGGAATTCGGGAGAACAGCCATGGTGAAACAACGGTTCTGTTTCTGAACTGTGAAACCAAACTGGCCTCCGTCCGTACCCTTGCGGTCATTTCATGCCTTGCCTGCATCGGCGGAATCCTGACTGCTCTGGCGCTGGTCACTCTTGCCAGCCGAAGGGCCATTGAGCCAATGATTCAGAACATGGAAAAGCAGAAGCAGTTTATTACTAATGCCAGTCATGAACTGAAAACGCCGCTGACGGTTATCGCTACCAATATGGATTTGCTGCATATGGAGCAGCCGGACAATCCATGGGTGAAAAGCACCCAGAAGCAAACTGCACAAATGCGGCATCTGGTGGAGGAACTGGTATACCTTTCCCGTATGGAGGAGGAAAACGCCCCGCTCACGATGGAATCCCTTTCGCTGATGGCATTGCTCCGGGAAACTGCCGAACCGTTTCAAGTAATGGCCGAATATCAGGGAAAGAATATGTCGGTGACATGCTCGGAAGGTCTGACGCTCTGGGGAGACCGGGCATCCATCCAGCGTTTGCTGTCAACACTCTTTGACAATGCAGTAAAATATGCAAAGGATAATGGAAACATCCGGGTGGACGCCCTTGGCGAGGGGAAAAACGTTCTCATTACGGTCTCCAATGAGGTGGCCCAGATACTGACAGAGGAACAGTGCAGGCAATTATTTGACCGTTTTTACCGCACAGATGCTTCCCGCAATAAAGAGAAACAGAGCGGATTTGGAATCGGACTGTCCATCGCAGCCGCTATTGTTGAAAAACATGGAGGAGCCCTTTCAGCAGCGATGGAGAAACGGGAACTGGTTTTTTCCTGCAGACTGCCCAGGGGAGGAATTCCCCCCGGAGCGAAAAGTATAGGCTTCCGTGAATGATAATCTTCACCTTTTCCACGGTTGTATAAGAAGATTCAGAGCAGGGAGTAAACTCCCGAATATGGACGGACAATATCGGTTGTCCGTTCTTTTTTTTCTTTTGATCCGCCGTGAAATAAACCGGACTATACCACTAATTCCGGGGATTAACCAACCCGCCAGCCGAAAACCTGCACCACAATGCCAGACGAGACTTCCAGATGGAGAAGTTTTTTCCCGCCTTCGCAGTCTCTTCCGGAAACCACTGCAGGATGAAGAAAAAGATGTCTCCAGCAACTTTTTGCAGAATATCTTTCTTGAGAACGGAAAAAAAGCCGCTCTATGGCGGCTTTTGCAGGGAAAACAGGGGAAGAAACAGGCAGCTTGAAGCGGACTGACCCGGAGATGCACTGCTTTAGGGTGATTGCAGAAGAAAGATACTTTTTTCAGGTTATGCTTTCAGACGGGAAAATGAAAGCAGATGGAAGACCAGTCCGTTATGCAAGGGGAACCATCCACACCATGGAGAAGACCTGGTGTTCCGTATTATACGTTACGGTCCCATCATGGGACTGAAGCACTTTTTCGATATTGAGGAGTCCGTAGCCGTGAGGCCGGTTCAGCTGCTTGGTTGAACTGAAACGATGGTTTTCCGGATGCAGCGGATGTGCATAGGGGTTTTCAATTTTCACTACCAGATGGTGATGCGTAATACCGCCGCTGAGGTGGATAAACTTGTCGGAGATGGCCTCTTCGGATACGGCTTCAATGGCATTGTCAAGGGCGTTTCCGAAAAGGGTGCAGATTTCCATGGGGCTGAAAACAGTTACGCCGGCGAGATTCACATAGCATTTGAGCCGGATGTTTCTTTCCGTGAGAAGCTCCGCTTTTGTGGAAAGGAGGGCATCCAGTGTGGGATTGCCTGTGGAGAGGATGTTTTCTGTCTGGGCGGCAGCAAAGTGAATATCATTGACATACTGCTGCAGCTGATCCGGATTTGTGGCGGCCATCTTTTCAATGGTGTGCAGGTGATTCTGGATGTCATGGCGCAGGGCACGGATGCGTTCATTATTCTCCGTTTCCTGCCGGAAGAGCCGGTACTGTTCTTCCAGCTGCCGGCTTGCAAGCTCGCTTTCCGTCTGCAGCCGGTTCAGCTTGAAAAAAAGCTCGGAATGGATGAGCACCAGCATTGCGGAAGCACCAAAGAAAAGAACAAGCAGGGAGATGGGAAGACGCCAGTGGGGAGGCAGGCTGTCCTTTGAAAGGTTTACGAATTCAAAGAGAACCTGATTGGATATGAAACAGGTGGCAGCAGGAAAGAGGGAAAGCAGTATTTCACTGACGGTTATGTCCCGGTCAGGACTGATTTCAATGCAGTAACGCCGGAGAAGAACCACACTGAGTAGCCGGCACAGACCGGTGCAGAGAATGAGAAGCGCGGTATGGTGGATCCCGATCAATTCGAAGAGGACCTGTATGCAGCCAAGCCATACCCCCATGAGGATGACAAAGAAAACGGAAAGATAAAGCGCATATCTCGGCTTGATGTTCAGGAAGAGAAGGGACCAGCCCAGATAGATGAGGACAAAAAGCAGATACCGGATCATGGACCAGGCAAAACTGCTTTGATTGACCAGATAGGTAAGCAGCAGAGTGCCTGCCAGAATCAGGGAAGGGAGCAGTTTTGGGTGCAGGTCACGGGTAAGGAGCACATAGCCGCCGGTAAAGACCATTACAAACAGAAGTCTGGGGAGAACCGCATGGATCATAGAAATTCATCCCCCCATAGACGTGCAAGTGCCGATTTCATGTCCTTTTTCCGATGCTTGCTTACCGGGAGCACGCAGTTTCCCTGCAGGACGACTTCCTGGGGAAGAAGCCTTTCAATTTCCTGCAGATTGATAAGATAAGCGGTATGACAGCGAAAAAAATGCTTGTTTTCCAGAGCGTCTTCGAGTTCCTTCATGGTCATTGGGCAGACAACTGCCTGACCGCTGCGGGTGTGAAGTACGACATGCCCCCGCTCCGTTTCGGCATAACGGATGTCCTGAACAGGCAGGCGGAGGATACTGTCCTTCAGATGGATGTGCAGACAATCCGTCTGTGCTTCCTGCATCTGCGTAAGGGCTTTGCCTACCACCTCCGTAAACTGCGCATAAGTGAGCGGCTTGAGCAGAAAGCGGAAAGCAGCAACTTCGTAGCCTTCAATGGCATACTGTACATAGCTTGTAAAGAAAATGATGGTCATTTTTCCACCGGCAGCACGGATTTTCTTTGCAGTTTCAATGCCGTTGGGGGTTCCCATCTGGATATCCAGTATCAGAAGGTCAAAGGCAAGAAAACTACTGGAAAGCAGCTGCGTGCCGTTTTGATATTCCACGACATGGAGCGGGATCCTGGCCTGTTCCGAATATTCTGCCAGGTACTGGCGCAGGGTGGAACGGATTTCAGGCATATCATCACAGACGGCGATGTTGAGCAATGTGTCACCAGCTTCCTCTAAAGTAAGATGATTATAGCATTTTTACCGTTTTTTGCACAGACTCCCAGTTATGCCTTCAAGTTGGCCAGTTATCCGGAAGGGATTGTATCCGGCAAAGGAATTTGTTATCGTTGTGCCGGAAATACTGATTCCCTGACGCAAGGAGGAAAATGACATGAAGAAACTGCTTGGTGTTCTGCTGGCACTGACAATGGTGCTGTGTGTCCTGTCCGGCGAGGCGGAAACCTATACCGGAGAGGCAGAAGGCAAGAACGGAAAAATCTGCGTGGAAGTCCAGGTGGAAGAAGGAAGAATCGCGGATGTACAGGTAACGGAGCAGAAGGAGACTGCGGGCATTGCAGATGCACCGCTTGCAGAAATCCCCGCTTTTGTGGTGGAAAACCAGTCTCTGGCAGTGGATGCATTTGCCGGCGCCACTGTGACCAGGGATGCCCTGGTTGCTGCCATTGAGATGGCGGCAGGCAAGGCAGGGCTTGACGTGGAAGCGCTCAGAAATGCAGCAGTTATCGCCGAAGAGGCGGAAGAACCTGCAGAAGAGAGCGCGGACGTTATCGTTCTGGGAGCAGGCGGAGCAGGCCTCGCAGCAGCAGCATCTGCGGCAGAGCAAGGCGCTTCTGTAATTGTTCTTGAAGCGAACGGTATTGTAGGAGGAGCGACGATCCGATCCGGAGGACACCTGCTGGTTTTTGATGATGCCATCAATGCATCCATGGACCGCAATGATGAGGGACTTAAGAAGTACCTCGACTATGATGCTGCATCTTTTGGGGAATGGGGGGAAACGCTGATCACTCTGCAGGAGCAGATCCGGCAGTATCTTGACAGCGACCAGGCCGGCCGTTTTGACAGTGTGGAGATGGCCCTTATTGACCATTTCATGAAAGGCAGCGGCAAGGACCTGGACGGCAATGAGGCAACCAATGACTTTGCGCTGCTCAAAGCCGCCTTCGAAGGTACCAATGACGTGAATGAATGGCTGACGGCAGGGGGCATGGAAATCCAGCAGAAGATGTACAATGCGCATGGCGGCACTCCGGTAGGCGGTGCGGCTGCCCTGATTTCCACGCTGCAGAGCATGGCGGAAAAAAATGGTGCGCGTATTGTGCTTAACATGCGCGGAACCGAGCTGCTGGTGGAAGACGGGCAAGTAAAGGGCGTTGTGGCAGTGGATGACAGGGGCAACAGGCATACCTATCATGCCAATGGCGGCGTGGTGATCGCGACGGGCGGCTTCCAGTCCAATGCGGCAATGGTGGCAGAGTACCAGAAAATCGGCACCGGCCTGGGCGTGAACAATGCCAGCACCAGCCCCAAGACCAATATTGGCGACGGCATCACCATGGCTTCTTCCCTGAATGCGAAGCTGCGGGATATGGGATTCATCGTCACCGTCATGGAAGGATATCATGAAGGCAGTTCCCTGGGAGAATTCGGGAAAATCAATGCCAATTCCCAACTGACAGTCAACAGGGATGGTGTCCGCTTCGGGGATGACACCAAGAATGCGGGCATGGGCGTTGCGGGCACAGCCTATGTAAATCAGCCGGATGGACTGGTCTACTTTATCGGTGATGCAAAGATGGTAAACGGTCTCAATGCCGCAGCGGAAGGCTTTACCGATACGATGACGGCCAGGGGGGACTGGTTTGTTGTTGCAGATACCCTGGAGGAAGCAGCAGAAGCCATGGAACTCGATGTGGAAACCGTTCTGGCAACGGTAAACACGTTTAACGGTTATGCAGAGGCCGGGGAAGATCCGGAATTCGGGCGTACAAAGTTTAATGGGAAGGTGGAGGAAGCACCGTTCTGCATTGCCAGGGGAGAAGCACATTATCATCTGACGTTCGGCGGTCTTACCGTGGATACGGAGGCCAGGGTGCTGACGGACAGTGACGATGTGATTCCCGGACTGTATGCTGCCGGCGATGTCCTGAGCGGACTGGAAGGTGCGGCCCATCAGAGCGGAGACTGCATTACAACCATGCTCTACTACGGAAGAGTTGCAGGAAAAAATGCTGCTGAAGCTGCACGATAAGAAGAATAAGAAAGCTGTAACCGTATTTGGGTTGCAGCTTTTTTTGCAAGGAAGGAAAAAGCAAACGGAAGAAAGGCAGCCGCTCCTTTACAAACCGGCAGATGTCACGGCGATGCGGCAGAAAAAGCGGCGGAAAAAGGACAGAGGAAGCAGAGGACAATTGACAGAAGACTTGCTATTCCCTTATAATTTCATCGGCATCCGGTATGGGAGACGGCGCGAAAAAACGAGCTTCTGCCCCTAACAAGGGATGCTCCGAAGAACAGGAGGAAAAAGAAATGAGAAAAATGCTTGCCCTGGTTCTGACCCTGATGGTAGCTCTGACTGCCGTTTCCTTTGCACTGGCAGAGGAAGAAACCATTCGCGTGTACACGCATATGGGAGCCCAGATCGAAGCGATCAAGGGCGCTTATGAAGCAGCCAATCCCGGAGTGAAAGTCATTGTAGACAATTGCCCCTATGAATCTCTGAACGACCAGTATGAGGTACTTCTTTCTTCCAAATCCGATGAATACGATGTCATCATCGTGGACGGCCCCAATACGGCAGCCTATGTGAGCCGCGGATACCTGGCTCCGCTGACGGATTATTTCACGGCGGAAGAAATCAGCGCATTCTCCGAAGCTCTGGTGAAGCAGGGCACGGTGAACGGCACATTCTACAGCGCACCAATGGGTGACAGCTGCACGATCCTGTATTACAACAAGGCACTGCTTGCAGAATCCGGCATCGAATATGATTTTGATCAGTATGACGGAGTTCATTCCCGCATTACGTGGGAAGAGCTGATCGACCTGGCGACCAAGGTCACAAAGGCCCTGGATCCCGACGGCAGCCGCGGCATGCTGTTCCCGATTGCCTTCGGTCAGGTGAGCGAGGTCTACATGATGAACACCCTGCCGAACAGCCTTGGCGGGGCCAATATCAGTGAAGACGGACTGAAGGTTTCCGGCGTGATCGACTCGGATGCCTGGCTTGAGGCACTGAAATTCTATCAGGATAATGTAAATGCCGGCATTTTTGACCGCGGTCTGGGAGCCTTTGAAGGTTATTCCAACTTCTATGCCGGTAAGATTCCTTTCATTGTCATGACTACCGACTCCTATAACTATGCCCTGGGCGGCGGCATGAAGCCGGAAGACATCGGCTTTACCTATCTGCCTGCATTCAAGGGACATGAGGATCAGGTGGCAACGGCCTGCGGCAACTGGACTGCTGCGGTCAACGCCTATTCCAATCATAAGGATGCAGCGGGCAAGTTTGTGAACTGGATCACTTACGGCGAGGGCAATGACCTGTTCCTGAAACAGGAGAGCATGGTTCCGAATATGGCATCCCGGTTTACGGAGGAGCTCTATCAGGTCAATCCCGCACTGGTGATTGCGGCAGCAGAGTCCGGAGTTACCTCCGTTCCCCGTGCCGTAACCCCCGGATTCAATGAATACTGTGCAGTTCTGAACGCCATGTGGGAAGATATCCGGAACGGGTCGGATATTGAAGACAGTGTTGCGGATGCAGTGGCCCAGCTGGACAGCGCACTCGAATACTACGCCGAGTAATACCCGTATTTTTCTGTCAGGGAGCCTTTCCGGGCTCCCTGCATTTTTTCACAGGAGGAACGCATGCAACAGCTTACCGTAAGAGACAAGCGAAACCGCTTTCTGCCTTATCTGCTTCTTCTGCCAGTTCTGGCTTTTGCAGCGGTGTTCAAGCTGTATCCCATCTTTTATTCTGCGGTTTCCGGGTTTCATTTCAAGGGAAGCTGGTCGCTCAGGACCTACCAGCTTCTTTTCCGGGATCCGGTGTTCATCAATTCCCTCTGGGTAACCATCCGGATGAACCTGATCATGACGCCTCTGCAGATCGTGCTGTCCCTGATTCTGGCGCTGCTGGTCAACAATACCCGGAAGGGAATCGGTGTATTTCGAAGTATTTTCTATCTTCCGGTTACCATTTCCATGCCGGTGGCCGCAATCTGCTTCAGTATGATCCTGAGCTATAACAACGGTGTGGCAAACACCATGCTCAATGCCCTCGGAATAGGAACACAGGGATTCTTCAACGATAAATCCCAGGCAATGGCGTGCATTATCCTGCTTTGTACCTGGAAGGGCTGCGGATACTGGATGATGTTTTTCCTTGCCGGTCTCAAGGGAATTGATGAAACGCTGTATGAAGCAGCCCGGGTGGACGGGGCCGGCTATTTCAGCACGCTGTTTCACATCACGCTGCCCATGCTCCGGAGGACGACGCTGTTTGTCATGGTGGCGGACACCTCCACCAACCTCCTGCTGTTTGCACCCATGAAGCTGATTACGGACGGAGGTCCCCGGAGCACAACGGACGTGCTGATGTATGAAGCATACCGTCAGGCGTTCAAATACGGAAACTACAATAAAGGATCCGCGATAACCAGCGTTCTGATCATTTTTACACTGCTGATCGTGATGGCCCAGTTCAGAATGATGACGGACAGGGATTGAGGTGGTAAAAATGACGAAGAGAAAAAACGGATTGCAAATCCTGCACCTGCTGGTACTGATGATTATCGCAGTGATCGCACTGTTTCCTATCCTTTATCCGCTGATTTCCTCCTTCCGGACAGATCAGGAAATCTACCAGTACAATACGGTGTTTCAGCTGCATACCCTCTGGCCGGAAAGATGGACGACGGAAGCCTACGCTTCCCTGTTCCGGGATTATCATTTTGAACGCTTTTTCTTCAATACCTTTCTGGTGGTCGGCATCATTCTTCCCGTGTCCGTGATCCTTTGCTCCATGGCGGCCTATGCTTTTGCATTTTATCATTTCCGAGGGGAAAAACCGCTTTATGCGCTGCTGCTGCTGACTTTCATGGTGCCCGGGGAATCCATTGCCCTGCCGCTGTATCAGCTCATGAACGGAATGGGACTGGTGAATACCTATTCCGCCCTGATTCTGCCATCCCTGGCCAACGGTCTGACCCTGTTCATGTACCGACAGGCCTTCAAGGATGTGCCGATCTCTCTGCTGGAAGCCTCGGACCTGGATGGCGCAAGCTGGTTTACCTGCTACTGGAAGGTGGTCATGCCGCTGTGTGTCCCGACGACGATCGCCATGTGTCTGATGACCTTTGTGAATGAATGGAATAACTATCTATGGCCGCTGCTGGCAGCCCGGAAAGACGCGGTAAAAACGATTACCGTTGCGATCACTGCCTTCAAGGAGGAAAATGTGGTTCACTGGAATCTGATCTATTCGAGCTCGATGATTTCCGCGGTGATTCCGATTCTGCTTTTCCTTCCATTTCAGAAGTATTTTGTATCCGGCATTGCATCCGGAAGTGTGAAAGGATGATCTTATGCTGAAAGAAACAGAGAGAATGGAGAGAATGAATGTACCGGCCGGGCGAATCCGCCTTGTGATCGATACGGACGCGAAAAATGAGGTGGATGATCAGTTTGCCATTGCGTGGGCAGCAGCATCCCCGGAGCGTTTTCAACTGGAAGCGCTGTACGCCGTGCCCTTTTCCCATGACTGCTTTCAGAAACTGAATCAGGACCGGGAACTGGCAGAGCGGGCAGGTTCCCTGAACGGGCATTCTGAAAATCCTGCGGACGGCATGAACCAGAGCTATGAGGAAATCATCCGGATACTGTCTCTGATGGGCATCCGTACGGATGGAATGGTGTACCGCGGGTCTGAACAGTATCTTTCCAGCCGGACCGAGCACGTGGAGAGCGATGCGGCGAAAGATCTGGTCCGACGGAGCATGAGCGGAGAGCAGCCGCTTTATGTGGCCGCGATCGGTGCATTGACCAATATTGCATCAGCCCTGCTGATGGAGCCGAGAATAGCCGACCGCATTGTGCTTGTCTGGCTGGGAGGGCACATGCCGGCATTCGGCCATGGCATAGAATTCAATCTGATTCAGGATGTTTATGCTGCGCAGATTGTCCTGGAAAGCGGAGTACCGATGATCTGGATACCGTGCAATAATGTCGCATCCCATCTGACGGTATCGGAGGCGGAACTGAAGGAATGCCTCCAGGGCAGGGGGCCGGTTTGCGATGCGCTGAGCAGAACGGTCCTGGATGCTTTCCGGGATCCGGCTGCAGAAATTGCGATGATGAACCTCCTGAGAACCAGCACCCTGGCAGACAATTGTGACCAGAGTGAGGAATACCTTTCCGCTTTCCCGACGGAGAAGGTGGCCTGGAGCAGAATCATCTGGGATATTTCCGCCATTGCTGCGCTGAAGAATCCGAACTGGACCCCTTCCAGGCTGATTCCGGCTCCGGGACTGACCGACGACTTCCACTGGATCTTCCCAGGAGAGCCCCGGCACCGGATTCGGCAGGTAACGTACTGTTACCGGAATTTCATATTCGGAGATATGTTTGCTTCCCTTGCGGGAAAATAGCGCTGCAGCTTCCGCATAAAGAGGGGAAATCCGATGGAGACCGGCATAAAGAAAGGACTGTGAAGAGTTTCACAGTCCTTGTTTTGCTGATGTTGATTTTTCATGCCGGGCCGGACAGCAGTTATTTCCGGAACAGCTTGCGGATGTTCAGGATGAAGTCGCGTACCAGGTAAATCAGCATAATGGCGCAGTTGACCGGAATGGAGGCATACAGCCATTTGGTACTGATTTTCAGAATCGGCGTGAACTGCACTGCTTTCTGCACGAGCTGCACGGAATAATGGAGCAGCGAGGCAATGAAAACAATGCCCAGAATGGAGATGACGATATTCAGAACATCAATCCAGCGTTTGCCTGCATAGCGTTCCTGAAGCAGTTCCACGCGGAAATGTCCGCCGTCCCGGGTGATTTCGGCGGAGGCGGTGAAAATCATCCATGCCATCATCATCTCGACGATTTCATCTGTCCAGGAAATCTGAAAATGTACGGGGGTAAACCGGATAACCACGCGCATCAGGAGGATCACAGCGATCAGGGAGCAAAGGATGACAACCACGGCTTTCATGACAGAAGAGAGGATGGTGTCAAGGGTTTTCAGTATTTTCATAATATCTTTCCCTCCTTATGCCAGGAACCGGGGCAGCACCGTGGAAATCGGCGGCCAGTAGGAACAGAGCAGAAGAACCAGGAAGATGCCGATTACGTAAGGAAGAACACCCTTGGAGAGCTTCATCAGCGGAACATCGGTAATGGAGCTGACGGCATACAGACTCATGCCCACCGGCGGCGTCAGCAGGCCGATCATGGAAGCAAGAATCATGATGACGCCGAACTGTACATAGTCCATTCCAATCATATCGATGACCGGGAGGAAGATGGGGGTAGCAATCAGAATAACGGCGGTGCCTTCCAGGAACATGCCGAGCACAATCAGGATAAAGAGGATGAGGGCAATCAGTACATTGGGATTGCTGCTCAGGGTGAGAAGACCTTCAATGACCTGATTCGGGATTTTCTGGTGAATCATGAAATAGGCCAGGAAGTTGGCAACAGCGATGATGAACAGCGTCTTGCAGCTGGTAATGATGCTGTCATAGATGATGGAAATCAGACGCTTGAACGTGAGCTGGCGGTAAACCACACCGCTCAGGAAAAGAGCGTAGAAGGTGGCAACGATTGCCGCCTCGGTGGCGGTAAAGAGTCCGCCCCAGATGCCGCCGATGATAATGACCACGGTAAACAGGGAGGGAATGGCGTCCACAAAGTATTTCCAGCGGAGCTTCCAGGGCATGCGCTCGGAAACCGGGAAGCCTTTCCGCTTGCTTGTAATGTACACGGCAACCGCCATGGCGATTGCCATCAGCAGACCGGGAGCAAAGCCGGCAGCGAAAAGCTTGGCAACGCTGACGCTGGTGACGGAAGAGTAAACCACAAAGGGAATGGAAGGAGGAATAACCGGTCCAATGGTGGAACTGGCTGCCGTAATGGAGGCGCTGAAGGTATGATCATACCCGGCGTCATCCATGGCCTTCATTTCAATCATTCCGAGACCAGCAGCATCGGCAACGGCAGCGCCGCTCATGCCGGAGAAGATTACGCTGGAGAAAATGTTCACCTGTCCCAGACCGCCCGGCCAGTGACCTACCATGGCCTTGGCAAAATTAAAGATACGGTCGGTGATTCCGCCGGTATTCATGAGGTTGCCGGCGAGAATAAAGAATGGAATGGCCAGCAGGGTAAATCCTGTTGTGCCGTTGTAGATTCGCTGTGCCATGACTGGCAGAATGCGGCTGAATCCAAGTGCGGCGAATACCGCTTCACTCGTGATGCCCATTGCGATGGCTACCGGGACGCCTACGAGCATCAGGCCGACCAGAATGACGCAAACAATTAACGCAACCATAGGACGGACCTCCTCTGTGGATGGAAGATTTCAGTATGCGACAAAGGAAAAGCGGCAGTCTCCTGCCGCTTTGGAATCATGTGTTTCTTCCTTACTGCGGACGAGCTTCGTCGACCATCTGCAGGAACTTGGCCATGTCATCGGCGCTGCCTTCATATTCAGCAACCCGATCCCATGCAGGCTGCATGGCGGCGGCAAACTCGGACATATCCACTTCGGAGACCGTCATGCCGGCGTCCTTCAGCTTCTGGATGTAGTCTGCTTCGGAAGACTGTACTTCGTTACGCATATGATCGCGGGCAACAGCATGGGCTTCTTCGATCCAGCCGCGCTGTTCGTCGGTCAGGCCTTCCCACCAGGCGTTGTCAACGGTCAGGTTGACGCTTTCCCAGGTGTGACGGGTAAGGGACAGATACTTCTGCTCTGCTTCCCACATGCTGTTATTGTAGATGGTGGAGAGAGGATTCTCCTGGCCGTCCACGGTCTTCTGCTTGAGGGCGGTGATGAGCTCGGAGAAAGCTACCTGCTCAACCTGTGCGCCAAGAGCTTCAAAGCAGGCGACCTTCTGGATTTCGCTGGGGGTGCGGATCTTCAGACCCTTGACATCGGCAGGCGTCTTCACGTCAACCTTGGAGTTGGTCAGGCAACGGAAGCCATAGTCCCAGCCGCCAAGATTGTGGAGGCCCTTGCTCTCCAGCACGCCATCGCTGACCCACTCGGCGAACGGACCATCGATCACAGCATAGGCATGAGCATAGCTGTCAAATACATAAGGAGCGGTGACAAGCGCATAGCGGATGTCGTACTTGTCAAGAGAACCCTGGGAAACCAGGCACATCTGGATGGCACCGATCTGGGTCTGCTCGACCATTTCCTTGGCATTGCCGAGGGCGCTGTTGCCCTGGATGTCAACGGTAAAGGTACCGCCGGAGAGTTCTTCAAGTTTCGCTTTGAAAACCTCGGCTGCGTTGGTTACGGGTTCGCCAGGAGCACCGAAGTGCGCGAGGGTGATGGTTTCCGCCATGGCGGTGGCAGCCATCAGAAAGACCAGTGTCAGAATAAGAGCAAACGCTTTCTTCATGGAAAAGCCTCCTTTATTTTTCAGAGGTACTCCTCTGGATTCGTCCTAAATTTTACTCCTGCTGATTTTTTGTGTCAATAAGGAACCACCGTTATGTGACTGCCTGAGATTGCTTAAATTTGTATGTATTAATCAAAAAAATGCACAACCGGATATGGAATGTATCCGAATTGTGCATGCATTCGCCCGTAGTTATCTATAAGCTGCAGGGACTGGAAAAACCATAAAAAAGGGCAGGGGAAAGCGGAGGATTTCCCGTTCAGTCCCAGTAGTCATCCGGGTCGGGGAATCCCTTCCGGCCGCGGCTGCCGGCATGATGCCGGTGGCAGGAATCGCAGTAGCGGTAAGGCCAGTTCCAGGGAAGACGGGCACCGCAGGCAGGGCAGGTGCGCACTTCCAGTTTCTGGGTGGACAGGATATGGATGATCCCTTTGGAAATCAGCGATTTCCGCTGCCCGATTTCATCCAGGACCGGCTCCGGGTCCGGCAGAAAGACACGTGCATAATTATAGTAAAGATCACAGCAGCGGTAGGCAGCTTCGAGACGTCCAAGCATCTGGATGGTACAGTCCTCCGGATTGACGGGAGCGGGAAGCTCCGCCAGAACGTCCATGTGCGTCCCGGTGCATTCTGCGTGATACATGGCACGCCAGCGCGAAAGAAGATCCTGTTCCGTTTCATCAAAGGGAATGCACAGAAAACGGTACAGCAGATGTTTGTCGGTATGGCGGTTTTCCAGCATGGCAGCCAGTGCGGCCATGCGTGCCGTAGAGGCTTTTGAAAAGTAGCTTTTGTCTTTCATGGCAAGCCACTTGTTGATGATTTCCGTCAGAGGCAGGGGGATGCCCAGCAGGGAATCCGGGAATCGGATGACTGCCTCCGTCAGCGGATAAAATGGCCTTCCCAGTGCCTGGGCGACGGTACCCTTGAAGCCGAAGGCGTTGACATAGCCCACGTCATACTGCCCATAGCGACCTGCCCGCCCTGCGATCTGCTTGATTTCGGATACACTGAGCGGGCGCACGATATCGCCGTCATATTTTTCGTTTTCGAGGAAGACCACCCGCTCAATCGGCAGGTTCATTCCCATGGCAATGGCATCGGTGGAAACCACCACATCCGTTTCCCCCAGATGGAAGCGCTCGGCCTGGTCTCTCCGGACATCCGGGGGCAGGGCGCCGTAGATCAGGGAGACATGGAAACCGCGCTGCTTCAGTTCAGCTGCGACGGCATGGACCCGTGCCTTGGAAAAAACGATGAGGGCATCCCCGCTGCGGACGGATTCCGGGAACTGGAAGCCTTCCGATTCCACCACCAGAGGGACCATGCGCTCGTGGCGAAGGATGGTTATCTCATCCCCGCATTCGGAAATGATCTGGACAAGCAGCGCCTCCGCATCCGGGGAAGCACAGGCATGGATTTCGTCTGCACAGAGTCCCAGAATGGCATCTGTCCAGGCACCGCCCCGGTCCCGATCCGTGATCATCTGACACTCATCAATAACGGCAATGTCGTAGTGGGTTTTGAGGTCCGCCATCTCGACGGTGGAGGACTGCACATGGCTGCCTTCCACCCGGATCTGCTCCTCCCCGGTGATGAGGGAGCAGGGAATGCCGCTGAGATTCAGCGTCTCAAACTGCTCTGCCGCCAGAAGCCGAAGGGGGCCCAGGTAAATGCCTTTCCGGGCACTGTGAAGCCGCAGTACCCCCTCGTAGGTTTTTCCCGAATTGGTTGGCCCCAGGTGAAGGAAAAAATGTCGGTGAATCCTGCGGGCAAGCGGATAAAGATCGCGATAATGTTCGGGGACGGCGTGCAGAAGGGCTGACTGCAGATTGCGTTCTGCGGAAAGGGCGGCATCCTTCTGCCGCTGAAGTTCCCGGACGGAGGGGTTCTTCCGGAGCAGTCCGCGGATGCGTTCTCTGGGAAAGCGGTGATGTACGGAGGAACAGATGGTTTGACGGAAGGAGGCTGCGGTCTGCTCCAGGCAGGCGGATACGGTTTCGCCGGAAGGCGTCAGGACGCGTCTGCAGGCAGAACATACGGGGAATGCATGGTAGAGTTCACCCAGCAGATTCCGGGAAAGGGAGGAAGGGGCATATGCCCTGTCCACCATCTCGGCGGGGATGCCTCCTGCAAAGGCATTTTCCAGCAGAAAAGGGATGACTTCCGGGGTTTTCTCCTCCATCCGGAAGGATTCCGCCGGATTGAAGGCAAGCAGATACCTTGTCACGGCCTTTTCAGCTTCTGCAATGAACGTGCTTTTTCTTTCCTGAAGAAGCCGCCGGGGCTTCTGACGGGCGAGAATGTCCAGTGCGGCCCGCGCCCCGGAAAGGGAGACATGGCTGCTCTCCACGGAACGCAGAAAGGGAAGGTCCAGGGAAGGAGCGTCATCGGGCATTTTCCGGAGGAGCGGGGTAAGACGCTCCAGCTCCGACTGATGCGGCCCGAAAAGCAGTTCTCCCCGCAGCAGCCCCTGGTATACTTTATCGCTGCGCTTCACTTGGAAAAAAACATGGTCAAAGGCTTTGCTGTCATAGTAGGCGGATGCTTCCTCCTCTGTCATGCGTTCAGTGATGGAGCGGACCTTGTTCCGGGCACGCTGATAAAGAAATGCTTCCTGCTCCGGAAGGATGGCTTCAATGTATTTTTTTACTGCGGCATCCTGTTCCATGGGCCACCCTCCTGTCCTTTCTGATTTGCGCATCCCGTTCTGCCTCGCCGGCACGGGATTCCTGCCAGCCCCGTTCCGGACCCCGGAACGGGCGGCGGGAAAGCGCTGTCTGCTGCGTCTTCCTGCAATGATATCGCTTTACGGAAACAGTGTCAACCGGAGATGCTCCCTGTGCCTTCAGCGGCGCCTCCGCGGAGGAAGGCGGGAAGCATACCGGGGAAGCCCGTGGGCGCACTTGTATCCTGCTTTTTCCCATGGTATGATTGGGCATACAATCGCCGGCTTTCCCGGAGCACGGGAAGCCGCGCCCGGGAAGGCAGGTCGGATCATGAGAAAGCAGCAGCACAACAGGACAGCCCTTCAGAGCCAGCATATCATTGCAGACGCCCTTGTGGCGCTGCTCAGAAGGAAACCCTTCCCGGAAATAACCATTTCCGAACTGTGCCGGGAAGCGGCCATCGGACGAAAGACCTTCTACCGGAATTTTGACGAGAAGGAAGACGTGCTGGACCTGATTCTCAGAGAGCTTCTGGAGGATTACCGCAGGAATCTTGGACAGGTCCCTTCCGGGGAGGAACTTGACCTTCTATTTTTCCTTTCTTAAAGAGCACGCCGACTTTTTACGCATGCTTTACCACCATGACCTGATTGAACTGGCGAACAGAAAGTTTTCCGTGCTGATTGCGGAAACCATGCCGCGCTGGTCGGAGGATCCGGCCGAACAGGAATACCGCAGCCGCTTTGTATGCGCGGGGATTGAAGCAATCGCCGGGGTCTGGATGAAGCATGAGTGCCGGGACAGCGTTTCCCGGATCGTCGGAATTGCCCGGAAATCCATGGGCATGGAAGCGGAAAACAAACCCGCCGCCGGCGGCCTGGCGGGGAACGGACAGGAAAAGGAAGATAGAGCATGAAACAGTACATTGTCGACGCCTTTACAGACCGGTCTTTCTCCGGAAATCCGGCTGCGGTCTGCGTCATGGAAAGCTGGCCCTCTGAGGCGTACATGAAAAAGCTTGCCATGGAGAACAATCTGTCGGAAACCGCTTTTGTGGTCCGGGAACCGGAAGGCTTCCATCTGCGCTGGTTTACACCGGAAACGGAGGTGGAGCTCTGCGGACATGCCACCCTGGCGGCTTCCTTTGTGATGCTGAACTTCTATGCCCCCGGCAGCAGCGAGGTCCGGTTCCGTACACGCATCGGCATTCTGACCGTCAGGAAGAAGGAAAAGCGGTATGAAATGGATTTCCCCACCTATGCACTGAAGGAGATACCGGTTACGGATGCCATTGAGAAGGCCTTCGGCATCCGGCCGGTCAGGGCACTGCTGGGGCTTGACCTGGTCTGCGTGTTTGAATCAGAAGCGCAGGTGAGGGCCATGAATCCGGACCCGGTGCTGCTGATGCAGATAGAAGGACGTATCCAGAACGCAACGGCGAGGGGAGAAGAAGCGGACTGTGTATCCCGGAGCTTCTGCCCGAAGCTGGGAATTCCGGAAGATCCGGTCTGCGGTTCTGCACACTGCCAGATTGCGGACTACTGGTCCGGTGAGCTGAAGCAGGAGAAGATCCTTGCCTTCCAGGCGTCCCGGCGGGGCGGATACCTCTGCTGTGAAAAACGGGAAGGAAACAGGATGGCCATCAGCGGGGAAGCAGTTCTTGTGGCAGTATCGGAAATCGTTGCAGAGCCCGGGAAAGAACAGGACATCCCTTCGAACAGCGGTTTCCCGCTGTAGCCTTCAAAGAACCGGAGAGTCAAGGCTTTCCCGGACAGAAAGTGGAGGAGAATACCTTTTTGCCGCCGGCAGGGGAAGCCCGTCCCCCTGCGGCTGAAGTTCAACTCCCGCACAGGGGAGAAATCCATCCGGGGAAGGAAAGAAACGCGGATCCCCGGAAAAGCATCTATCCGGCAGAACAGCCATGGGAAAGCGCATCCCATGGCTGTTTTTCTGCTGCTTCGAAAAAGAAGAGGAAACGGCGGCCGCGGGTGAAAAAGGCACTTTATTACGAAATGTTTATTTATTTTTAACACTTAATCTATTGAATGCAAATTTATAATTTGCTAAAATACCTTCTGAAAAGCAAAACACCGTATTTGGGTACAGGGGACCGTCTTTCCAGGATACCTGCAGGAAGCCGTCAGCACCATGCCGGACATCCGGCCGGGAGCAGCGGGACGGCAGGGTTCCGGGAGAAGATGTGCCCCGCTATGGCAGGAGGTTGAATGCAATGAGAGAATATGCCATGCTATGCACAGGAAACGCGGCTGCAATCCGGTTTCCCCGTATGAAGGCCTGCAGCATCCCGCTGCCTGCTCCGCTGTCCTTCCGGGAATCCCTGGGGAACCGGATAAGGAAAGCTGCCGGCAGGCTGGTCCGTTTTGCCGCCGGTTCCTTTCTGAATTATTCCGTTGTATCGGCAGCGGCGGAACAGGCGGCAGGGCAGGGAAAGGACTTCTCCGGAACGGCTGGGGCGGGACGCCGCCCGCACGCCCCGTCTGAAGCCTTTTCTCCCGTGATTAACCTGATGCTTGCACTGGATTATGAATGGTCCATGTACAGCAGGCAGGAGGAAGTGGCCGGGATTTTTCTCGAACGCTGGCCGGCGGTGAAAGCGTTTCTCCTTCAGCAGTCCGGGGAAAACGGAAAGGTATCGCTGCACCGGCTGTCCTGTTCGCTGGATTCCCGGCTTGTGGAGCTGGGATGCATACACAGCCTTTCCGACGTCCTTTACGAAGTGGACAGCTGTCTGAGAAACACGAAGCATTACCGGCAGATGATGGACTACTGCCGGGACATGCTGGAGATCTTTGCCTGGGAACCGGATCAGGAATCCCGCTGGATCGGGCTGATCGGGGACGGCATGTGGGCGGAGAATCCTGCGGAGGGAGAGGCCTATTTCCGGGAGCATCTGAAAACGCGCAATGACACCATTATGGGCTATTACAGCCTGAACCTGCTGTCGGACAACCGGCTGGAGGATGCCCTCCGGCTGCTGGAAGAATACAGCGGCAGCCGAAATGACATTATTCAGGAAAGGCTGATGTGGATCCGGAAGCGGCTTCCGAAGGCAGCAGACAGCGCATTGCAGGCTGCCTGCTGCAGCTGAAGCGGAGGAGACGGAAGGAAGGCCGTTCCTGTCCCGAAAGCATCCGGGAGGAAATTGAGAGCATCTGTTTCGCGGATGCGGTCTTCCATGTTTCACAAAAGGTAAAACGGCAACAAACGCAAAGCACCTGACATTTCCTGTCAGGTGCTTTGCGTTTGTTGCGGTCCGATGAAGCGGGAAAACCGTTTCCGGGATGTCCCGGAGAGCAGGGGAACGTTACGCGGGATCCAGTGGATGCGGCTTGTCCGGAAGGGCTTTCAGACGGAGGAGAATATTCCGCATCATGAACGTGGAAAGGACAAATGCCAGCACATCCGCAACCGGCTGGGCCAGCTGCAGCCCCAGGATTCCGAAGATGCGGGGAAGAATCAGTACGGTGGGAATCAGGAAGATCCCCTGCCGGGAGCTGGAGATGATGGTGCTGCTCAGGCCGTATCCCATGGCCTGCGTACACATGTTGGACATGACATAGAAGCCCCAGAGGGGAAGCGTACAGAGCTGCAGCCGCAGGGCGGTGGTGCCGATTTTTACTACCATCAGGTCCTCGGCCCGGAACAGGCGGATAATGGAATGGCTGAGGAGCATGGAAATGCCGCCCAGAACCAGGAGGATAACCGTGGCAACCTTTCCGCAGAAGAAGTAGGCCTCCCGGACGCGGCGGTATTTGCCTGCCCCGTAGCAGAAGCTGCAGACAGGCTGGAAGCCCTGCCCGAATCCCACCACCGCGCTGTTGATGAACATCACATACCGGGAGACGATGGACATGGCAGCAATGGCGGCATTGGCGACTGCCGGATCGGGAGAAATCCCGCCGGCAACCCGGTTGAGAAGGATGGTGGCGACGCTGGCAATCCCCTGCCGTCCCAGGGAGGGGAACCCGTTGTAAAGGATGCGGCTGTATCTTTTGAGAGAGGGGCGGAAGTTCCGGAAGCGGATGGAAATAGTATCCCGGTGCGTATTGCACATGATCAGGAGAATGGTGAAGCTCACCAACTGGGACAGGGCGGTGGCAATGGCTGCTCCGGCAGTGCCCAGACGGAGCCCGAAGATAAAGACCGGATCCAGAAACATGTTATACTCGTTAACGAAATTGAATTCCTAACCTATGCTGCATCTTGATTCTCTGG
>CAMVHE010000047.1 GCA_947167215.1 uncultured Clostridia bacterium | reverse complement strand
GTGATACAGAAACTGCGGTGGAAATAATTCTTCCAGTTCCACATTCACCGGAATGGAATGCCCCTGATTGGCACGGATCAGCGTCCTGTCATCATTGAAGGAATAGCGCTGTTTCTCATCTGTCCGGACAATTTCTTCCAGAGACTCCATGGTAAGTGGATGGGTTTTGCTTACACCTCTTATCAATTCATCTACTTTTGCCCACCCATGTTCATCCAGGGTGATTCCGATGGTATCCGGCTTATGGCGTAAAATAAGCGCTATGAATTTACTGGTTTCCCTGAATGACATATTATTGTCCATACTTCCTCCTCCATCTTCTTGTTGAATAACACCGGAATAAAAGAGGCCTTCCTTACGCCTGGCTTCCTTCTCGTTTCAGCATTATTCTGCTTCTGTTTTTCCCGTAATCCGTAAGCAGCTGTGGTGTCTTGAAGGAAAATCTCTGTGCACTCGATGCATTTCCATAAGCAAAAATCACGGCAGCATCCCTGTTATTACATCAGGCTGCTGTTTTTTTGATAACTATCGGGTTTCCATGCCTCCCGGAAAAACACCATACGTTTCTCCGCTATTCCCGTTCTTTCGAAAAAAATGTCACTTCAGTCTAATTCGAAAAAATCCATTGCATATTTGTTCGCCAGATTCATATGCAGCGGGTTCTGGAAACGATGGTCCGCTTTTTCAAACGGAATAAAGGAAATGATATTGCTGTCAGCAAATACTTTGCTGTCTTCAAACGGTACAACTTCGTCCGCTGTTCCATGAAATATCAGGATATTATCTGCATCATCCAGATACTCCAGTTTTCGGATATCGTTTGATTCCAGTTCATCCAGAAAAGCTTTCGTCACGGCAATCTTACGGTCAAATCCGACCTGAACAGTTTTTCCTTTTCGGATCTTGTCATATTCGTCATTTTTCATGATAGTTCTGGTAAGAACATCATACATATTTACTGCAGGACACCGAAGAGCAATCTTCTGGAAGGGATTTTCATGTTCCGCAATATATTTCAGAACCAGATATCCTCCGAAGCTGGTTGCATAACAGTATAGGGTCTTCGCGCCAAGAGCCCCCTTTGCCTCATTGATTACGAGATCAAGGTAAGTATTGCAGTCATTCAGTGTCAGTTTTTTCTTTACATCATCTCCATGTGCCGGCCAGTCGAAAACAAGGACCATCACATTTCCATGTTTGGAAAGCAGCTTTTCTGAAAACTTATTTGCGGCATTGTTATCCTTATGTCCTGCAAAACCGGTACAATAAATCACAATGCTATCCGCTTCGCATTTTTCGTTAAAATAGGCCTTACATCGTATATTGTTGCCCTGTTCATTTATTTCAAGATATTTACTTTTCATTGGTTACCTCATTGTTAAATCATAAATAGCATAAAAGTCGTCATCATCTGACAGTATTTCGGCTTCGGAGATATTGAACCTTGCAGAAACGGTATGCCGGACATAACTATTCTGATAATTCTGTTACTGTCCTTGGGATACCCCCTGCTTTTGCTGTGCATCTCCTTATCAATTAACATTCTGCCTCAAGAACCGAAGGAGGAGACTTCTGATTATCGCTATAAGAACCTAAGAAAATATCCTCGCCTTCACTATTCTCGTTCCGGCAATCTGCAGATGAATCCAAACTGTATTTCGCTTCTGTTTCCGTCACTTCCGGGAACTTCTTTCCCTGCCTCATTCCTCTTCCAGCAACTCGTGAAGAATCTTTTCCCGATGATTAATGAACATGGACATCACCTGATAACTATGGGTTTCTTCAAAAGTACAGGAATGGAGCGGGCCATCGTCAAAAGAAAGAATATCGCTGTGCGGAAGGCTGAGCAGAATCGGAGAATGCGTCACAATAATAAACTGGGACCCCTTCCGTATGCAGCGCTCGATCTCCAGAAGCAATGTCATCTGTCTTTGGGGAGAAAGTGCAGCTTCCGGTTCATCCAGTAAAAACAAGCTGTCTTTCTTGAAATGCCTCTGCGCAACCGCAAGGAAGCTTTCTCCGTGGGACTGCCGGTGAAGGTTTTCCGGTATTCCTCCGATGCGGCTGTATTCTTCTTCTTTCGTAGCAACATTGTAAAAGCTCTCTGCCCGAAGAAAATACCCCCAGCTCGCTTTGCGCAGACTTTTGTGGAGTCGGAGCGCATCACAAAGCTCTGAATGGGAGTCATAGGTGGAAAAGCGGTAATTCCGTGTTCCGCCTTCCGGATTAAACCCGTAGGCTACTGCGATGGCTTCCAGGAGCGTCGATTTTCCGCTTCCGTTTTCTCCCACGAAAAAAGTGACAGCCTCATGAAAGGTAAGGCTTTCCATGTTTTGAATTGCACGGATATTTCGAAGATAGCTGTCGTCACTAATCCGTGTCCAGTCAATGGTAAGGCCGCTGATCAGCAAAGGATGTTCCGTCATTCTCTTACTCCGCACTGTGTTTCAGGCTTGTACTTCGGCTAAATCTTCTCCGTTGGTAAGCCTAACGTCATCTGGAACCTATATATATAGAAGAATTACCCCTCTACGGATGCTTCCGCAGCGTAAAAGACCCATGGACTATTCCCCGAAACTCCAGCGCAATATCGGGAAAACAGGAATCGAACGCGCATATCCGGACAGCTGAGGGCAGCCATCCGCACCAGCGGATTTGGCTTTCACCCCTCATTCCGCCGGAAGATACGTTCCGGTGACATATTTTTCCTTCCAAACCCGTTCTGTCTCTTCCGTCGAAGGGTAGCCCTGCCAAAGATCTCTGGCAATTTCAAGGATCACTTCCCTGAGCTCCAGATTTTCCTTATATTTTTCCGGAATGCCATGAAGCCCCACATGGGCACCCATGATATTCCCGGCAATCGCACCGGTGGAATCACTGTCCCCCTTATGGTTGACAGCCGCGATCAAAGCTGCATCAAAGTCATCTGCATGGCGCAGTGCGCAGAATACTGCAATCGCCAGTGCTTCATCAGCCACCCATCCTTCTCCAAGCTCATGAATTGCGCTCAGGTCTTCCTGATCGGAACCAGCCAGCTGAACTGCCTTTTCCATTAGTTGGATGAACTGCTGGCATCTGCTGTCCTCTTTCCACATTTTCCTGACTGTTTCCAGAGAACACAGCACTGCAGTAAGGACATCCCTTTCATTCTGAACAATTTCATAGATGATCTGGGAAAACATGGCTGCAGGAATATATCCGAGCGAATTGGAATGGGTAATTGCTGCCGCTTCCGCTCCAAGCATGGCCACCTTTTCAGCATCCCAGTTTTCGCAGTCCGCAAAATAAAGTCCCACCGGAGCTACCCGCATGACTCCTCCGCATCCTTTGCTGTTGTTGATGGGTTCTTCAACCGTTCCCATATCCCCGGAACGCAGCGCATGCAGGCACGTCATTCCCGGTGCTCTGGGAACATACAGCCCCTTTATATTCATCAGCCAGGACTTTCCTTTGCCAGCAGGCAGGTATCTGCCATTTTGCGTAAAAAGCCAGTCGAGATAATTCTGGTATATCCAAGAACTGTAAGTTCTCTCTGTTCCTTTTGCCCGGACTTCCGCATCCCTTGTCAAAAGCCCCGCCGCCGTAAACAGTGTCATCTGGGTATCATCGGATATCTGTGCGGCAATTCCCGTCACGGGACTTCTTGTCAGCTGATACCGGGTGATTCCGGACATTCCATACGCTGCAAATATTTCTCCTTCATCCGAAAATTCAATGGCATATCCCAGTGCATCCCCGGCAGCGCCTCCAAGGAGACAACCACAAAAACGGTCCAGATCCCTCATTTCTTCACCCTCCTGTATCTAAGCATTATTCCTTTCCGGCATATCCTAATAGATCGATGAACGCAAATCGTTCCAGCAAATCCTGAAAACGGTCAATCCGTCCTTTGAAGAAAAAGTCCTGGAACAAGCCGGGGAGAGGATGATCCATCCTCTCCTGAATACACCGGCAGAACCAGGACCTGTTTATTCCGTTTCAACAGTCGGGGGGCTGCGTTCGGAGCAGCGCCTCCCTGTCTTTCGAAGCTGTTCTTCTGAATTCTTCCGGAAGCCTCTCCGCTTCCGCTCCGGTATTCATCCTGTACAAGTCCTCCCGGCTTACACCAATGCAGGACACGCATAATCGGTCTGGATTGCATCAAAGCCTCTACCGGTACTGCCGTACATGTACACTTGCCGTTTCCTCTCCTTCGGGAGGTTCACATTCCAGGGAACTGGAAAGGTTCAGCCCTGAAGAAAGGCTCGGACTTCCTGAAGACGTTTCTCTCCAACTGCCCGGCCAATCTGGTATACCCGCTCCAGCTCGTTCGGATCATTTTCCGTTCTGGAGATGCCAAGGGATTCAGGCGGACGAATAATGAGTATCCTTCCTGCCCTTTCTTTTTCATTAAGCGCCTGCATCTCTTCATTATAGCGCTCATGCCGTACCGACATGGCCTCTACTACCCTGGGCATTTTTCGGAGAAGAATGCGCATCATCGGAAGTGCTGCGCTTTTTTTCTTCTGATATCCTTCCGGCTGTGTCAAAATGACAACATTGCGGTTATATCCAATCTCTTCCATATAACGAAAAGGAACAGCCGTCAGAATCCCGCCATCCAGAAGCCTTCTCCCACCAATTTCCACCGGTCTCGATACCATTGGCATGGAAGCGGACGCCCGCATCCATTCTATGTCCTCTACACCGCCATCGGTGCACCGGTGGTAAACCATTTCGCCACTGTCGATATCGGTTGCCCCGATATAAAATTCCATGGGATTGTCTCTGAATGTATTCCGGTCGAACACATCCAGTTCATCCGGAATGGCACGATAGCAGAAATCTGCTCCATACAGATCCCCGGTAGTCAGAAGAGAGCGAATGCTCATATAACGGGGGTCCCGTCCATATTTTTTATTGTAGCGGATTGCTCTTCCAATCTGCCTGGACTTGTAATTGCAGCCAAAGACCGCCCCTGCTGAGATTCCTGCTGCACCATCAAAGGAAATGCCGTTCTCCATCAACACATCCATGACACCGCAAGAAAAAAGTCCGCGCATTGCACCGCCTTCAAGAACCAGTCCGGTCTTCATCCTCCTGGCACTCCTTTCCGTAAAACTAGAAAACCGGAAAACAAGCAAATTGCCATGTTTTCCGGCCGCTTACATCATGCAATGGGATTTCCTTCTGCATCAAAAAGAGGAAGCTTTTCCAGGTAGATGAGGTCTTCACGATCCTGCGCATCTCCTTCGGCCAGGATTGCCATGCGCCCGACAATATTTCCTCCGGCTTTCTCTACCAACTTTTCGAGTGCTGCGAGAGATTCACCCGTAGAAATAACATCATCCACGATCAGTATCCTTTTGCCTTTCATGAGTTCTGCATCAGCACCGTCAATGTAAAGCTTCTGAATATGATCCGTTGTAATGGAGCGAACCTCCACTCCAATGACATCCTTCATATAAAGCTTGACACCCTTGCGCGCAAGCAACCACTTCTTCGCTTTGATCTGGCGGGCCATCTCATACGCGAGCGGGATACCCTTGCTCTCTGCCGTAATGATATAGTCAAATTCGGGAGCCTTTTTGAGAAGTGCAGCGGCGCACGCTTCTGTCAGCTCACAGTCACCAAAGATCACAAATGCTCCAATCTTCAGCTTGTCATTCAGATCACAAAGGGGAAGATCTCTTTCGCATCCTGCAATCGTCATACGATAAAAAGTTTTCATCTTCTATTCCTCTTTCCGTTATGGAATACTTTTATACCGCGTTCATTATACTCAACATGTCATATTTGTCAAACACCAGTTTATAAAAGAAATCATATTCTTCTTCATGGAAATATTCGTGAAGGTTTTATTCATGCTCTGGCAAATAATACCATCCTGTGTTAAAATGCTGGAACAAACACGTCTGAAAAAAGTTTGCGTCCAAACCGCTTCCTCCAGTGTATTCCTATTTTTTTCCGCCCCGCTCAAACAGCGTCTCCCGTAGAGAAACCAGCTTATCCGCCAAACAGACAATCCATGCTTCCCTGCAGTTCGGAACTCTGGTAATATTGAGCGGCCACATGTGGCTCCCGATGATTTCCTCTTCCTTTTTGTCGATATTAAAGTGTTTCTTGGCATTTTTCCGCGCACGCTCTGCATGCGTAAAGCCATGCATCCCGGGTTCTCCGCTTCCCTTATGCCAATCATAGAGGAAGAAATCATGCAGCATTGCCCCGCGCAGCAGTCTTTCCTCATCTGCGTGCAAGTGAAGAAAATGATTGATCATGTAGCTCATTTCAGCAACACGCTCAGAATGTTCATACGTTGAAACACGGCCATGCTGCACATACTCTTTCATTTTCTGCACATTTCTGTTTTCTTTCACAGTTTTCAGTATTATTTCTATTTTCTGTTTATCTTCGTCTTTCATTTTCCACTCAGGAACCTCATTTCATTAATATGGAGGAATACGCATGCCTGCTGTTGCAACTTTTCTTAAGGTATCCCCGTCCCAGTTCATTTCCGATTATACTGCAGCATTTCCCGGTACAGCGAATGATGCCGCAGCTGTATATGAAAGAATCATTCTCCCCGAGCGGGCCACCCGGGGATCTGCTGGCTATGATTTTCATTCCCCGGTTTCCTTCTCCCTTGCACCTGGCGAAAGCATTCTGCTTCCAACCGGTTTACGGGTACTCATCGAGCCCGGATGGGTGCTTATGCTCTTCCCCCGCAGCAGTCTTGGTTTCAAATACCGGTTTCAGCTGGATAACTCTGTGGGCATCATCGACAGCGACTATTCCAACGCCAAAAATGAAGGCCATATGTTTCTGCGCATGACAAATGACAGCCGTACCGGAAAAACACTGACTGTTTCCGCCGGAGATGCTGTCGCCCAGGGAATTTTTGTTCCCTTTGGAATTACCACCGATGACCATGCAGATGCTGAACGCACCGGCGGCTTCGGTTCAACCAGTCGAAAGGAGAAAAATCCATGAATCTGAAAAGCGAAATGCTTTCTCATCTGCTCCGGGAAGCGGACAGTCTTCTCTCTGCAACGAACCATCCCATCTCCAACCTCAGCAATCTCAGTTCTCTGCTTTATGCAAATCTTCCGGAGATTAACTGGTGCGGATTTTATTTGCTCCATGAAGGCAGGCTGCTGCTGGGACCGTTCTGCGGTCTGCCGGCATGCCTGAGTATTCCGCTGGGAAATGGGGTCTGCGGTACCGCAGCGCAGCAGAACCGGGTCCTGAGTGTGCCGGACGTCCATCTTTTTCCGGGACATATTGCCTGTGACAGCGCTTCCAATTCGGAAATAGTGCTGCCCATCCATCATGCTGGAAAAGTAATCGGAGTCCTGGACATCGACAGTCCGCAGCTGGAGCGTTTCACGGAAGAAGACGAAAGCTTCCTTTCTGCTCTGGTAAAGAGTATAGAAAACCATTGTGATTTCAGTGCCTGCTTCTATTCTCTCGCCTGAGATTTACTACAGCACCGATTCAATTGCCTCCGATACACCGCACGCATCATTCTCTGCTGTCACGAAACGGCAGATTTTTTTTACACTCTCTATCGCATTTCCCATAGCAACACTGAAACCTGCATACTGAAGCATAGGTATATCATTTTCTTCATCACCGATCGCCATCACCGCTTCCCGGGGAATCGTCAGCATTTCCGCAACATGCCGGAGTGCGTTTCCTTTGTCTGTTCCTGCGGCATTCACTTCGATAACGTTGGCTCCGGAGGCTGTGATGACGAGATTGGGAATAATCCCGGCTAGTTCATCGCGAATCTCCCGCATGCGGTCCCGGCTGTAATCCGCATAGCAGTATAATTTGAGAATTCCGCGCTCTGCTGCAGCCATCAGGTTTTCCAGTCCCCTTTTCTCTTCGATAAGGTGCCTGGCAACCAGATGGTAGTGACTTTCGGGATCTTCGGAAAACGTATTTACCACGCCCGACTCAAAACCATTGATCACCATATGCTTTTCAGCAAGAAAGGCAATTGCGCGTTTTGCATCCTCCGCCGGCAGGGTATGCAGAAACATGCGTTTTCCCTGCGGCATTGGGGCGGTATATGCCGTTGCCCCGTTACAGGCAATGATCATGCAGGAGAGATTCATCCGCTTCAGATAGTCACTGATGTCCTCCGGCAGCCTTCCGGTACAGATAAGAACCCGGATACCCATGGCCTGTGCTTTTCGAATGGAAGCAATATTCCGGTCGGGAATGGTCGCATGGTCGCTGAGCAGCAGCGTCCCGTCCATATCCAATGCAATGAGCCTTACTTTCTGATTCATAATGCCTCCAGAAGCGAACAGGGAATGGTAAAGTTTTTTCCCTCCAGATAGGAAAGAATTCCCCCTACATGGAATGTCAGGGACGTCGCATACAGCTGCTGCCTCCGGATTCCCAGTTTCCGGTTGAGAGCGCGGTCTCCATATTTGTCATCTCCCAGAATCGGATGACCAATATGTGCCAGATGTGCCCGAATCTGGTGCGTTTTTCCCGTGAGCAGTTCTACTTTAAGAACAGCATTTTCCCCTGTTTTTTCCACATGGTATCTTGTTTCAATTTTCACTGCTCCCGGACGCATTTCATCGGTAACCGATACGCGGGCATTCCTTGCATCCTTTCGCAGCCACCCGACGAGTGTTCTGTCTCTTTCTTCCGGGCATCCTTTCACCTGGCAGGTATAAATCTTATCGAGGGTGCGTTCTTCAAACGCTTCCAACAGGATTTCATAGCTTGCTTCATCTCTGGCGAAAAGAAGAAGACCGCCAGTCATGACATCCAGACGATGGCAAAGGAAGAGGGGACCTTCGTCCCCTTTTTCCCGGAGATATAAAAGAACCCTGTCCGATGCGCTGTCTCCCTGCGGAAGGTCCGGCTCATTCTGTGCGATAAGGCCCTGCGGCTTATTTACCAGCAGAATATGCTCATCTTCATAAACCACAGGAATATTCCGGCTTTCCTTCACCGCAACAAAGCGCTTCGGCCAATAAGCCACAACAATCTGCCCTGTGTG
The DNA here is from genome assembly GCA_947167215.1 of uncultured Clostridia bacterium. Lineage (GTDB taxonomy): Bacteria > Bacillota > Clostridia > Christensenellales > Aristaeellaceae > Ventricola. The sequence continues at coordinate 15,568 of CAMVHE010000047.1, read as the reverse complement.
CACGCGTTCCTCCCCTGTAACCCGCACCCCGTCCACCCGGACATCCCGGTTTCGGAGCGCTTCACGAATCGCCTGCATTGGGACCCCCGACGCCATCTGAATCAGAAAACGCGTCACATTCATCTCATCCTGTGTTTTAGTTACTATCCACTTCAATCGATTATCCTCCAGCCACTCCGGCATTCTGACAGGCAGCCGCCGGAACAGTTTCTATCATAGTCTATCATTCTGTCAGTCTTTCTCCTGAAATGGCATATTCCAGGCATGACGAACAGTAAAACATCCGCCTCTGCAGAGGGCCGTTGTCTCAGGGAGCGGTTCCCGTACGTCTTTTTCGCAATCATGAAAGGAAGGCATCCGTGCGACGAACGTCATCCGGGGCTTTGGAATATGTTTCTTCCGTAAAAAACCGACGGACAGGCCTGCTTATCCTTGTTTAAAAGCAGGCGAAAAGAAAACCTGCAGACTTCTTCCTGTCCAAGATCTTCTTTCCGTTATACTGCTGTAACCTTTAGCCTGTTTGGATTATGAAGACAGCAACGGAAGGCAGTTCATCCGCTGGAATCATTATAGCCAAAGACAGTAAAAAAACAAGAGGAAGGCCTGCACATCTTCGGATTATCCACTCCCGCTCCGTGGAAGCGGCTCCTGCTGTCTTCTGTTTTCCCCTCTTGGTTTTCTTTCTGCTGCGGCAGCTTCCCCCCCGGGACTTCAGGCGGGATTTGATTTCATTCGTTCTTTATGCTATAATCCTCCGAGTTTTTTTCGGGAGGTAATTATGACCTTTTCAGATCGTCTTTCCCGCTTCGGCGACGAAGTCTTCGCTTCGTTGGACCAACAGCGGCTTGCCCTCGAGAGCGAAGGAAATACGCTCTACAATCTTTCCATTGGAACACCGGACTTTATCCCTGCAGAGAGTATCCGGAAGGCACTGGCAGAGGCTGCCATGGATCCCATGAACTGGCGCTATGCTCTTCGGGACACGCCGGAGCTTCTGACAGCCGTATGCGAATATTATCTGCATCGGTTTGGCGTAAGTATTTCTCCGGATATGATCTGTTCCTGCTATGGTTCCCAGGAGGGAATCGGACATATTGGCATGGTGCTATGCAATGAAGGAGACACGGTGCTGCTGCCATCTCCCTGCTACCCTGTATTTATGGCTGGTGCAAAAATGGCCGGCGCTGAACCCCGGTATTATCCCATGACGAAGGAAAACGGTTTCCTTCCAAAGCTGGAGGACATCCCGGCCGATATTGCTGATAAAGCCAAGTATATGCTTGTCTCTCTTCCCTCCAATCCCATGGGAAGCGTTGGCACACCAGAATTCTATAACGCGCTGATCTCCTTCGCCAGAGCACATGATTTGCTCATCATTCACGATAATGCCTACAGTGATATCCTCTATGACGGGGAACAGGGAAACAGTTTTCTTTCCTATCCCGGTGCCCGGGATGTGGGAGTGGAATTCTTCAGTCTCAGCAAAAGCTTTAATCTCACCGGTGCCAGGATTTCTTTCCTGATAGGACGGCCGGATGTTGTAGCGGCTTTCCGGAAGCTTCGGAGCCAGATTGATTTCGGCATGTTCCTTCCTCTTCAGAAAGCTGCCATCGCCGCACTGTCCCAGCCCCGTTCTGCAGTCATCGAACAGTGTCGTCAATATGAAGAGCGCCGCAACACGCTCTGTGACGGACTGACGGACATCGGATGGCCGGTTCCACGCAATAAGGGGTCCATGTTTGTCTGGGCACCGCTGCCTTCTGGCTATTCCTCTTCCATGGATTTCTGCATGAAACTCATGAAGGAAGCCCATGTCATCTGCACCCCGGGGGCAAGCTTTGGACCGCTTGGGGAAGGCTATGTACGTTTTGCCCTGGTTCTTCCACCTCATGAACTGAAGAACGCCATCTGCAGCATTGCAACCAGCGGCATTCTGAAAGGAGATCATCATGAGTGAATATCTGGAGCGCGCCAGAGAATTGCGTGCAATTACAGAAATACATTACAATTGTGCACAGTCGGTTGCCATTCCTTTTGCAAAAGTCTGCTGTCTGGATGAGAACACCCTTTTTCGCATGTGCTCCAACTTTGGAGGCGGTATGAAGATGGGATCTGTCTGCGGCGCCCTGACAGGAAGCCTGATGGTGCTGGGGCTCTGTGGGCTCGATGATGTGCCCATGCTCCACGATATCTACGACCGCATGAAAGAACGCCATAACGGGTGTATGCTCTGCAAGGACCTTCTTCGGATGAATGCCGAAAAGGGTCTTGAACGCAAACCCCATTGTGACGCTATGGTTTATGAATTTGTGTCTTTGACAGAGGATCTCCTCCGTCAATATGGAAAAATCCAGTAATCTCCGCCACTTCACGGATAACCGGCAATGCCGGTTATCCTTTCTGTTTACCCGGAATAAGCCGCAGACTTTTCCTTCCTGAAGAAACTCACCGCTTACGGGGAAATGCGGTTCCCTTTCTGCCTGGATTCTTCCCTTCTCAGTCAAACTGACTGGCATAGAGCTTGTAATAAAACCCCTTCAGGGCCATAAGCGATTCATGATTTCCGCGTTCAACGACATCTCCATGATCCACCACGAGAATGTTGTCCGCATTCTGAATCGTCGACAAGCGATGCGCAATGACAAAGGAGGTCTTCCCTTTCATCAGATTCCGGATTGCTTTCTGCACCTGTCGTTCCGTGTTGGTATCCACATTGGAGGTTGCTTCATCCAGAATCAGCATGTTTGTATTGTAAAGCATGGCTCTTGCGATAGTCAGCAGTTGCTTCTGTCCTTTGGAAATATTGCCGCCGTCTTCCGATATGACCGTGTTATATCCCTCCGGCAGGCGCATGATATAGTTATGAATGCGCGCTGCTTTGGCCGCCTCTACAACTTCTTCCATGGTAGCATTTTCTTTGCCATAGGCAATGTTATCAAAGATCGTTCCCCGGAATACCCAGGTATCCTGGAGCACCATGGCATAGGCGCGCCGCAGACTCTCCATCGTGTATTCCCGGTCTTCTCTGTCATCCACAAAAATCTTTCCGTCATTGGCATCATAAAACCGCATAAGCAGATTGATAATCGTCGTTTTCCCGGCACCAGTAGGGCCAACAATGGCAATCGTCTGTCCGGCATCTGCTTTCAGATTCAGGTCCTTCAGAATTACCTTCTCCTCGGTATAACCGAAGGAAACATGTTCCAATTCCACCTGTCCCTTACAGTCTTCCAGCGTCACCGCCTGCGGCAGATCTGCGGGTTCCTCCTTCTCATCCAGCATCTGAAATACTCTTTCCGCAGCAGCGAGAGCAGAAAAGATTTCATTGATGATGTTCGAAATCTCATTGATCGGTCCGGAAAACTTGCGGCTGTACAGGACAAAACTCGAAATCTGCCCCAGACCGACAATTCGGAGCATATAAAGCACTGCCCCGCCCATTCCAATGGCAGCAAGTCCAAAGTTGTTGACCATGCCAATTGTTGGCCCCATTCGCATCCCCAGACGGTCCGCTGCGTAATAAGCATCTGATGCATCCCGGTTGATTCTGGCAAATCGGGCATTCATTTCATCTTCATTTGCATAGGCAAGAATCGTCTTCTGACCTGAAAACATCTCCTCCGCAAATCCATTCATGACACCGTAAGCGCGGCTCCTTCTCGCATATAGAGGCCTTGTCTTCCTTGACATATGCCGCGTAAAAAATACAGAAACAGGAATGGTAAAAAGCATGCACAACACCAGCGGAGGCGAAATGATGATCATCATGGTAAAAGAACCAAGAACGGTTACCAGACTTGTAATGATCTGAACCACATCGGTAGAAAGACTGGTGGAAAGGACATCCACATCATAACTGACCCGGCTGATAATATCACCGGCCTGATTGCAATCGAAGAAACTGACGGGGAGACGCATCAGTTTTTCAAAGATATCCTGACGCATGCTTCGCGCAACTTCTCTCCCCACCCGGGCCATCCCGATATTGACGAGAAAACTGAGGACATTGCTTCCAACATAGAAAACGGCCATCAGGATCGCATAATGTACTACCGTATTCATGTTAATATTGCCCGTACCGGCTTCCGTCGCTTCGATAGCCTTGCCTGCCAGCCGGGGTCCCATGAGATTTCCCAGATTGGATAAAAATGCAAGCAGCACAAGCAGCGTCACCGTAATACGGTGTTTCCCAAGATACTTTAATATCCGCAAAAGAGTTTTTCTTGCATCCTTAGGCTTTTGCCTTGGAGTGCCTCGATCGCCACGTCCCGGCAAATTCTTTCCCCCCTTTTATGCAAGTGCACCCATCTGTACACTATATGTTTCGCGATAAGTCTCGCAATTCTGCAGAAGTTCTTCATGGGTTCCATATCCGATGCATTTTCCGTTATCAAGCACCAGAATCTTTGACATATTCATAACACTTGATATTCTCTGCGCGATCAGGATAACCGTACTGTCCGGATAGTGCTCCTTGATTGCATGTCTCATAGCGGCATCCGTCTTGTAGTCAAGCGCAGAAGAACTGTCATCCAGCACCAGAATTTCCGGGTGGGCTGCCAATGCTCTGGCCACCAGAATACGCTGCTTCTGACCGCCAGAAAGGTTGGCCCCGCGGATCGCCGCCTCATATGCAAGCCCTTCAGGAAGATTGTCCACAAACTCCGCTGCCATGGCATCTTCCACCGCACCGCGGATCTCCTGTTCTGTTATCTGTCTGCCAAAGACGATGTTCTCTTCCAGGGTATCCTGAAAGATCATGTCATTCTGAAATACAGTACCGAACTTCCTTCGCAGTGCTTCTTTGGTATAGGTTCGGACATCCCTGCCGTCGACAAAAACAGCACCGTCCGTCACATCATAGAACCGCATCAGCAGATTGACGATGGTCGTTTTTCCGCATCCTGTTGGGCCTATGATTCCCAAGCTCTCCCCTTTTTGAATCGTAAAAGTAATATCGCTGAGCGCCTTTTCCCTGGATTCTCCGGCAAAGCCGGAAGCATCTTCCTTTCCTTCGCCATAATTGAAGTCCACATGTTCAAAGGAAATAAAGCCTTCGCTCTCCGGTTTTTTCGCTTCTTCTTCAGACAGCACTTTCTGTTCCGTCCGTGTGCTGATGACTTCATCTATGCGGTCCGCACTGGCGCCTGCCTTTGAAAGCGTTATAAAGATTCTGCTGATTCCCATTACCCCCATGGCAATCATGTTGAAATACGTCAGAAAAGAAAGGATAACGCCGGGTTTCATCAGACCAGCATTCACCCGTCCGGCACCAATTACAACCACCAGGGACAGTCCGATATTAAGACTCATCTGCATAAATGGTCCCGGGATTGCCATCAGCGTCGCAGCACGGATATCGCTTTGCGTCATATTGTCATTGACTGCAGCAAACCTTTTTTTCTCGTATTCCGATTTGCTGAGTGCCTTTACTACCCGGATTCCCGTAATATTTTCACGCATCACACGGACGACACTGTCCAGTTTCTCCTGAACGCGCGCAAACAGAGGCATACCTTTCGCAGAAACCGCAATGACAATGGTCATAAGGACAGGCAGCATCACCAGCATAATCGCTGCCAGGTGAGCATCCATGATGAGCGTTACAGCCACACCCCCAACAAGGTTTATCGGAGCACGGACACACATTGTCTGGATTCTCTGCACTGCAGACTGTACATTATAACTGTCTGAAGTCATCCTGCTGATGATACTCGGCAGACCGAAGGCATCAAACTGATTGCCCGATAAGGACAAGGTCTTTTCAAAAAGATCATGACGGATGTCGTAACTGATCTTCTGCGCATTATCAACAGCGATGTCATTCGCTTTAACATTGACCATCCTGCACAGAAAAGCTGCTACAAACATCAGCCCACCCCATAGAAAAACCTGGAGCATGACTCCTGCCGGCACGACATAGTCGATGATATATTCAAAAATATAAGGAAGCGAAAGCTCAATCATGGTTCCTATCAGTTTGATGAAGATGGCCAAGGCAACCATTGTCCTGTATTTTCCCATATAGCGGGATATGAGCTTCACGGATTATCCCCCCATCTCTCACATTCGTTATTTGCGCAAACCATTTTCTCCAGCAAGCGTCGCAGCATTATCTGCTCCTCCGCATTTAGCGCACAGAACAGCGCTTTATCCGTGATGCCGCCATTCTCCTTCAGGTGGCATTTTCCTTTTTCGGTAATACTCACCAGTATCCGCCGTTTATCGGATAAATCCCGTTTTCTCTCGATAAGCTGCATTTTTTCCAGTTTGCTCATCAGCTCACTGAGGCTTCCCGCCTGTATCCCTAGGTGATCCTGCAGCTCCTTCTGGGTATAGTCTTCACAATAAAGAAGGGTCAGTGCCTGCAGCGTACTTATGCCGCACCTCAGCTTCCTGTGAAGAATATGGGAACACCGGAAGAACAGTTCATATAATCTGCTCTCTTCCTCTATTCCGGGATCAGGTGTACTGTAATTCTCATTTATCATATTATGCCCCTATTATTTAGGTTCCGAAACATTATAGCGATGTCCTGCCATTTGTCAATCTTCTACAAAGGGAAACTCTCATAATGCTTATACGCAGCAGGAAGACGCTCTTTCGTTTTAAGCTGTTGTTTCTCCTGAAAAAGAGGCATTCTGATCTTCTCCCCTGCAATCCTCTTTTAACGGCTCGACCCGGATGGTTTTTCTGTACTGCCTGTTACGTTCGCCTTATGCCATAGGCGGTATTTCCTGTATTTTCCCGACTGTGGATTCTGTTTTCGTATTCTTTATTTCAAATAAAAAAGCTTTGAATCATTTCGATTCAAAGCCTGGCTGAAAGGGTTTCTGATCATAGTAGCATTCAGCCGAATACATATTATAGCACAATTATTTTTTCTTACAAGAGAAACTGCTTTCCGGATATAAATAGAAACAATATTTTTACAGAATCATGCCGTTCTTCGTTCCAGGTTTTCCCTACTTTTCTTCTTAACCGCGTATAATCGGACTTATCCGTTTTCCACTGCAACAGACAGGAAGCTGCTGAACGTGTAGCGGTTACTTTCAAAAAGGGTTTGTGCTTTCTTTATTTTTTGAAGAAAACGGATAAATCTGACCTCTGAAACAGTGCGGTAATGATCCGAACCCTTCAGCAGGAAGTCTGCGGTTTCCCAATCCTCTTCTGTGCCAGTAATCCGGCACCAATCATTCCGGCACGGTTGCCCTGTCTTGCCATTTCGATGCGGCAGTTAAAACCGGGCTCTATCATATCCTTTGTCCGTACTTTTACCAGATCAAACACGCTGGAGTTTTCCATGATTCCCCCACCCAGAACAAACACTGAGGGATCAAAAGCATGGATCAGACTGACAACGCCTTCCGCGACGATACCTGTCCAATCTTCCAGAATATACTGCAGTCTTCGATTGGCGGATAGTTTTGGAATCATCTGCCGTCCGTTCTGTATTGTTTCATCTTCGGCCTTAGCCGCTTCAATCAGTGCGGTCGTACTTGCCACGGATTCATATTTCTTCCCTCTGATCCGGATCACACCGAACTCCCCGGCTGAGAAATGTGCACCATGCTCTATGATTCCATCTCTCACAATAGCACCACCTATGCCTGTACCTATGGTCATCGCCAGCACCAGGCTGCACTCCGGGTAATGAATGGCTTCTGCATATCCGGCACAGTTTGCATCATTTTCCACTGTCACCGGCAGGCCGGAAGAAGCCAATTCTTCATAAAAATTGGTTCCCGTATACCCTTCAATGATTTCCGGCGGGTCATAGATCATGATGCCCTTTTCCGTATCGACCTGTCCCCTGGTTGCAATCCCGATACCTTCCACACCTTTTGTCGCCTTTATTTCCTCGGCAAGTTTTTCCATAAGCTGAGCTGCAGAACCCGGTGTTTTCAATTCTCTGTAAGCGAAGACTTCTTTTTCATCCATCAGACCTGTTTTTATCATTGTCCCGCCAATATCAAACACACGAATCATCTTCTGTTATCCTTTCTTTTTACACATCTAACAAGAAATTAAATTTGAATTTTTGCATCTGTGATCTTGCAAAATATCGGTTCAGATGATACAATTCACCCGTTGCTTTGGGCAATGAAAGAATTCAAATTGCAAAGGAAGATACTGTTATGAAACCATATGCCGAGATGACTGCGGACGAGCTGCGTGAAGAAATAACGTCTCTTAAGCAGGTTTACAAGCAATATAAGGCCCTGGACCTTCACTTAGACATGAGCCGTGGCAAGCCTTGTACAGAACAGCTCGATCTATCCATGGGAATGATGGATGTTCTGGATTCTTCTTCAGATCTCTCGTGTGAAGACGGAACGGACTGCCGCAATTACGGCCATCTGACGGGCATTGACGAAGCACGCGTACTTCTGGGCGACATGATGGAGAACAATCCGAATGACATCATCATTTATGGCAATTCTTCATTGAATGTCATGTTTGACGCCGTTAACAGATGCTATACCAGCGGTGTTCTTGGAAATACCCCATGGTGTAAACTGGATAAAGTCAAATTTCTTTGCCCGGTCCCCGGTTATGACCGCCATTTTGCAATCATGGAATATTTCGGCGTTGAAATGATCCCGGTCCCCATGAGCCCCATCGGCCCTGACATGGAGATGATTGAAAAGCTTGTAAGCGAAGATGATGCAATCAAGGGGATCTGGTGTGTTCCAAAGTATTCGAATCCGCAGGGATACAGTTATTCGGACGAAACCGTCCGTCGTTTTGCCCGCCTCAAGCCTGCGGCTAAAGACTTTCGGATCTTCTGGGACAATGCATATGGCATGCACCATCTCTATGACGATCATCAGGACTATCTGATTGAAATACTGGCGGAGTGCAAGCGTGCCGGAAACCCCGATCTTGTCTATAAATTCTCCTCCACCTCTAAAATCACCTTTCCCGGCAGCGGAATTGCTGCACTTGCAACCAGTCCCAACAACATGGAAGATTTCAAACGTGCACTGAAGTATCAGACAATCGGCCATGATAAGGTTAACCAGTTGCGTCATGTCCGTTTCTTCGGAGATATTCACGGCATGGTGGAACACATGCGTAAACATGCCGATATCATTCGTCCAAAGTTTGAGCTGGTTGAATCCATTTTAGAGGAGCAGCTTTCTGAGCTGAATATCGGAACCTGGACCAAGCCCCTCGGTGGTTATTTCATCAGTTTTGATTCTCTGCCCGGATGTGCAAAGGCCATCGTTGCCCGGGCGAAAAAAGCCGGAGTTATCATGACCCCTGCAGGAGCGACATGGCCGCATGGTTTAGATCCCCAGGACTCCAACATCCGTATAGCGCCGACCTATCCTACTATTGAGGACCTCAAAGAGGCTACAGAGCTTTTTGCACTCTGTGTAAAACTGGAAAGCGCCAAGAAACTGCTTGCGGAAATGGAAGTTTCCGAATCGAATTAAATAAGAGATGGGATGACGGGTGTCATCCCATTTTTCTTATTCTGTTTTCGTTCCTTCACTGCCATTGTCAAGCACAAAGAGCATGGTAATGAAAGCAAGACCGACACAGATAACCGCATATGGAAACAGTATCCGCATCCCCATCCTGTCCATGAAGAATCCGGAAAGGATCGGTGTCACCGTCTGCGCAGCCATGGAAGCAGTATAATAAATGCCTGTATACTTTCCGGTATCTGCACCAGAGCAAAGTTCTACAACCATCGGGAACGAGTTGACCGAGATGGTTGCCCAGCCGATACCGGCAAGAGCAAACATGATGTTCATCACCAGGGCAGGGCTCTGTGCATCGATAAATGCTGCAACCAGGAATGCGGTTCCAAGCATGACCACCCCTGCAATAATGCATTTCTTTCTTCCGAACCTGGCGGCAGCGGCTCCCACCGGAATATAAGACAGGATTGCAGCAGCCTGAGCAATCATAAGGGTTAAATTATAGTTCCGGTCCAGAATATTGGATGCGTAGACCGAATACTTGGACGTTACGGCATTATATCCCATAAACCAGAATACAATGGAAGCGAGAAGCAGCATGAGAGACTTTTTCTCCCTGTCAGAAAGTATCTTACCGGCTATTTCTTCTCCAACGCCGTCCAGTTCTTCTTCTGCCTGGCTTGCCGTGAGAATTTCACCGCCTGCTTCCTTCGCCCATTGCGGTTCCCGTACCGTCAGCATGAAAATCAGTAAAGAAACTAGCATCACTGCGGCAATTGCGCCGAAAAAGCCTATATATTCCATCATGGAATGCGTTGCTTTTCCTGTTCCGAAGACTATCCCTAATATCAGAACGATAATTCCTCCGACTGCTCCCATGAGACAGATGACCGCATTTGCCCTTGAACGCAGAGGCTTCGGCGTCACATCCGGCATCAGTGCAACTGCCGGCGACCGGAAGGTGGACATTGCCAGCAGTGCAACTGCCAACATGATTACGAACATCAGCAGGGTCCCCATATTCTGTGTTCGTATGTTTGCAGCATAAGCCTGTCTTGCCGGTACCACTATCTGTGTATACTGTGCATCTGCCGTCGTCAGTGCGGAGAACTCATCCGCAGAAATCTGCTCGGACAATACAAAGGTCTCCCCATTTGGCGTCATTAATGTGGCATTGGTTTCTTTTTCATAGATTTCCTGCAAAGCGGCAGGGTCATCTACCCGGGTCACAATCCCCAGATTTCGAACCTGAAGAGAATCCGCCAGTCCAATCCCCAGCAATGCAGCAGCAGCAACAATCGTCCCAAACAGGACGAAAGGAGTCCTCCTTCCCATTCTGGACCTGCATTTATCTGAAATGGATCCAAACAAGGGAAGCATAAAGAGTGCCAGGATATTGTCCGCTGCCATGATAACCCCGGAAAAGGTCTGAGACATGCCAAATTTATTGGTCAATATCAAAGGAATAGTATTGTCATAGGCCTGCCAGAAAGCGCATATGAGGAAAAAGGCAAATCCGACAAAAAAGGTTCGTTTGTAATTGAGCTTCATCTTGAATTCTCCATTCATTGAAGTTTATTTGCCTTAATGATACAATAAGTTTGAAAAATTGCAAGGAGGCAAAATGCGTTTATGTGCATTATTTTCATTGTTCTGATCTTGCTCCTCTGTCTCATTTTCTTTCTTCTGTTCCCGGAAAAACCCTCCGTAGAACTGGCGTCCCCTTTTCTTCACCGTTACTATGCACATCGGGGCCTTCATGACCTATCCGCCGGAATTCCCGAGAATTCGCTTCCCGCTTTTCAGCGCGCAGTCAATAAAGGTTATGGGATAGAACTCGATGTGCAGTTCTCCAAAGACAGGCAGATCGTTGTTTTTCATGATGACACTCTTAAACGCGTATGCGGTATTCCAAAGCGCGTAGATGAGCTGACCTATGAGGAACTTCAGCAGCTTCATCTCTTTGACACGGATGAACGCATTCCCCTGTTTACCGATGTGCTTTCCAGCATTTCCGGAAAACAGCCGCTGATTGTCGAGCTCAAACGCGGCCCGCACAACACTTCCCTATGCGAACAGACACAGGAGATTCTGGATCATTACAACGGCCCATATTGCATCGAAAGTTTCGATCCCCGCATAGTCGGATGGTACAAGGTGCATCGTCCTCAGATTTTCCGCGGTCAGCTCGCCTGCTCCTATGCGGCAACTGCCAAGGGAACCCCGCCGATAGTTGCATTTCTTGCATCCAACTGCCTTCTCAATTTTATTTCCCGGCCTCACTTCATCGCTTATGAAGAAAACGCAAGAACCTTCCTCGTAAAAGCAGCAACCTTTCTTGGGGCGGTTCATGTTGTCTGGACCAGAAAACAGGCCTCTGAACCTCATGGCGAAGACGCAATCATATTTGAGTCCTATCTTCCGCGGGTTGCCTGGTAGTCTACATTTTTTTCCCAACGGAATTATAAAGCAGCCTTTGTCGGCTGCTTTTTTTGGCTTTCAAAGGGCAGCGGTTCTCTGTGAGGAATGATCTTTTTCGAGATTCTTCCGCATTCGCGCATTAGGCCCTTCTCCTGGCATCTGCAGAACCAGTTCGGGCTTGCAGAAAAGGGAAACTCTGCAGGATATAACAACCCATATTAATAAAAGGCTTTCCGCACACTTGTACGGAAAGCCTTTCTGTTATGTTGACTGTTTACGCTTTAAGAATGATATCAGGCCTTGCCTGCCATCTTCTTGTAATTCTCCAGACGACGCTTTGCGTCTTCTTCGTTGACTTTGTATGCTTCTTCAGCCTTCGCCGGGAACAGCTTGGCCAGGGATGCATAACGAACCTCACCCTTGATGAAGTCCTGATAGCTCTCCGTGGGATCCTTGCTGTCAACGGTGAGCGGGTTCTTGCCCTGCTCCTCGAGAGCCGGATTGTAGCGATACAGAGGCCAATATCCGCAAGCCACTGCCTTCTTGATCTCCATCTGAGCATGAGCCATGTTGATACCATGGTTAATGCAGGGAGCATAAGCAATGATCAGGGAGGGACCCGGATAAGCTTCAGCCTCAGTCATGGCCTTCACCAGCTGTGCGGGGTTCGCACTCATGGCGACGGTGGCAACATAGACATAGCCGTAGCTCATAGCCATCATGCCCAGATCCTTCTTGCGGGTCCGCTTGCCGGAGGCAGCAAACTTGGCGATGGAACCGGTCGGAGTAGACTTGGAAGCCTGTCCACCAGTATTGGAGTAAACTTCAGTATCCAGAACGAGAATATTGACATCCTCACCCTGTGCCAGGACGTGATCCAGTCCGCCGTAGCCAATGTCATATGCCCAGCCGTCGCCGCCAATGACCCACTGGCTCTTCTTGACCATCATGTCCTTCATGGAAGCAATCTCTTTGCAGAGGTCGCAGTCACCAGCTTCGACCATCGCAGCGAGAGCTTCGGAGGAAGCCTTGGACTTTTCTCCATCGTTCATGGTTTCGAGCCAGTTCTGGCAAATCTGCTTCTTATCGGCATCTTCGGTGTTTTCCATCAGCTCGTTAACCAGCTCGGCCAGTTTGGTGCGACGCTGCTTGGTAGCCAAGAACATACCATAGCCGAATTCGGCGTTGTCTTCGAACAGGCTGTTTGCCCATGCGGGACCCTGTCCCTTGTCGTTGGTCGTATAAGGAACTGTCGGAGCGCTGCCGCCATAGATGGAAGAGCAACCGGTAGCGTTGGCAATCATCATTCTGTCGCCGAAGAGCTGTGTAATCAGCTTGACATAAGGAGTCTCGCCGCAGCCTGCGCAGGCACCGGAGAACTCGAAGAGCGGCTTCAGGAACTGGCTGTCCTTCGGGGTAGCCTTGTTGATGAGGCTCTGATCGACTTCCGGAATCGTCTGAGCAAACTCCCAGTTTTCTTCCTGCTGCTTCTGAGATGCCAGAGGCTTCATGGTCAGGCACTTTCCGAGGCAGACATCCACGCAGTTGCCACAGCCGGTGCAGTCCAGCGGAGACAGCTGAATACGGAATTCCTTGCCGGCAAGAGTCTTGCCACGGGCCGCGATCGTCTCAAAGCCTTCGGGCTTCTTGGCGTCGGCATCAATCAGATACGGACGGATAGCTGCATGCGGGCAAACCAGAGCACACTGATTGCACTGTACGCACTTGGATGCTTCCCATTCAGGAACATTCACAGCAATACCGCGCTTCTCGTACTTGGTGGTGCCGGTGGGGCATACGCCGTCAGCAGCAATCTTGGAAACAGGCAGCTTGTTGCCTTCCTGCGCAAGAATGGGTTTGATGAACTCTTTGTAATAGCGTCAGCCCAGTCAGCAGGAACTTTGACTTCGCGGAGTCCAGAGATTGCGATGTCAATGGCATCCCAGTTCTTCTGAACAACAGCGTCGCCCTTCTTGCCATAGGTCTTCTTGGCATACTGCTTCATGTACTCATCAGCCTGGTCATACGGGATAACCTCTGCGAGTTTGAAGAAAGCAGCCTGCATAATGGTGTTGATACGATTGCCCATGCCAACTTTCGCAGCCAGGTCAATAGCATCAATGCAATAGAACTTGATATGCTTCTTGGCCAGCATCTGCTTCATGGAAGCGGGCAGATTGGCGTCAAGCTCTTCATCACTCCACTGGCAGTTCAGCAGGAAAGTTCCGCCGTCCTTCAGAGAAGAAAGCATATCATACTGGGTAACATAAGCAGGATTGTGGCAAGCAGTAAAGTCAGCCGCATCGATCTCATACGGAGACTGGATCGGCGTCTTGCCAAAGCGCAGGTGAGATACGGTAAGTCCGCCAGACTTCTTGGAGTCATAGGCGAAATAAGCCTGAGCATACATATCCGTGTGGTCGCCAATGATCTTGATGGAGTTCTTGTTGGCGCCAACAGTACCATCAGATCCGAGACCATAGAACTTGCAGCTGATAGCACCTTCCGGAGCAGCATTGAAAATCTCACCGATCGGAAGGCTGGTATGGGTAACGTCATCATCGATACCAACAGTGAAGTGGTTCTTGGGCGCATCCAGCTTGAGGTTGTCGAAAACAGCCTTCACATGGGTCGGAGTGAATTCCTTGGAACCGAGGCCATAGCGTCCGCCAACAACGCAGATATCTCCGCGTCCTTCTTCGGTCAGAGCTGCAACCACATCCAGATAGAGAGGCTCTCCGAGAGAACCGGATTCCTTCGTACGATCAAGAACAGCAATCTTCTTTACGGTAGCAGGAACTGCTGCAGCAAAACGCTTGCTGTCGAACGGACGATACAGATGTACACAGACAAGGCCAACCTTCTCGCCCATAGCATTCAGCTTATTGACAGCTTCCGTAGCAGAATCGCATCCGCTGCCCATGGCAACGATCACATACTCTGCATCAGCAGCGCCAACATAGTCGAAAGGCTTATGATGTCTGCCGGTCAGTGCGCTGACCTGATCCATAACTTCCTCAACGATGTCAGGAGTGGCCAGGTAATACTTGTTAGCAGCTTCACGGCCCTGGAAGTACACGTCAGGGTTCTGAGCAGTGCCGCCGAGCGTAGGATGATCAGGATTCAGTGCGCGTGCACGGAACTCTTCAACCTTATCCCAGGGCATCAGCTTCGCCATATCCTCATAGGAAATCTCATCGATCTTCTGAATCTCATGGGAGGTACGGAAGCCATCGAAGAAATGCAGGAAAGGAACGCTGCTCTTGAGCGTTGCAAGATGTGCAACCAGAGCCATATCCTCTGCTTCCTGAACAGAATTGGAAGCCAGCATGGCAAAGCCGGTCTGACGGCATGCCATTACGTCAGAATGATCACCAAAGATGGAAAGAGCGTGATAAGCAAGTGCACGAGCGCTAACATGGAAAACGCAGGGCAGAAGTTCACCAGAAATCTTGTACATATTGGGGATCATGAGCAGCAGACCCTGAGATGCCGTGAAGGTCGTCGTCAGAGCGCCACCCTTGAGGGAACCATGCACAGCACCAGCTGCGCCAGCCTCGGACTGCATTTCCGCGATACGGACTGTCTGTCCAAAGACATTTTTGCGATCATGTGCTGCCCAGTCATCCGCAACTTCCGCCATCGGGGAAGACGGAGTGATCGGGTAGATTGCTGCCACCTCGCTGAACGCATACGCGACGTGGCTGACGGCT
>CAMVHE010000046.1 GCA_947167215.1 uncultured Clostridia bacterium | reverse complement strand
ATGGAAAGCAGTCCGTGGGTGAAGGGGATCCGGTGAAACTGCACTATGCCTACTCGGACAGTGACCAGCTGACCGGAGACTTTACCGTTCCCGTCAGTGTCTTTGAATCAGTCCGTTCAGAAGAGTCAACTTCATCCGAAGCATCCGCTGCAGCTGAAACGGCATCTGCTGCTGAGGCAGTTCCGGAAGCAACACCGGTGACGGTTTCTTCGGACGACGGCGGAACCGAAATGACGTTCAACGCGGACGGAACCTACAGGTTCTGGTTTGCAGCCTATTCTGTCGAAGACCTGGGAACCTATACCTATGAAAATGGCGTACTGACGCTGACAGATAAGAATGGAAAGCAGTCTGTGGGAGAAGGAAGCCCGCTGAAACTGCATTACACCTACTCGGATAGCGAACAACTGACCGGAGACTATACGATTCCTTTCGAAAGCTTCTATTTTACGGAGACGGCTTTGGAAGAGACAGCAACTTCGGCAGAAAGCAGTCGATAGATTAACGAAACGGCAATAATTATGCTGGAATAAGTACGCTGCAACAAGATTCGGTCTTTTGGGTGATGCTCAGCCTCAAACGATAAAAGAAGTGCCGAAAAGTTGGCAGTTGCTTCCGGCTCTTGTAAGTCATCAGTGTAAAAAGAATATGTCCTGCATCTGGCACGTGAGCCAGATGCAGGACTAGATAGAGGAAAAAATGGAAAAGATACATGGAACCAATCTAGGTAACTGGCTTGTGCTGGAAAAATGGATGAGTCCGGGACTGTTCCTGGAAACCGGTGCAGAAGATGAAACCTGGTTAAGCCGTAAAATGAAGGCAGAGGATTTCGAAAAAGTTCTAAAAAAACACAGGGACAGCTATGTAACCGAACAGGATTTTCAGTTTATTGCAGACAATGGATTAAATATGGTCCGGCTTCCAGTGCCATATTTTGTATTTGGAGATCGGCCTCCATTTGTAGGCTGCATTGAGTATGTAGACAAGGCAATATGCTGGGCAGAAAAATATGGGCTGAAGGTTCTTATTGACCTTCATACTGTTCCGTACAGCCAGAATGGCTACGATAACGGCGGCATTACCGGTGTGTGCAAATGGCGCAAATATCCGGAAGAGGTGGAATTTGCCCTGAATGTGCTCGAGAAGCTTGCAGAAAGATATGGTAAGCGTTCCGGCCTTTATGGAATTGAGGTACTCAATGAGCCTATAAGCTGGCTGGTCTATATCACCGCTCCTTCTACTGGCAAAGCAGAAGATAAGGAGGAGGCAAGGGGTTCCGGCTATGTACCACTTCCTTTTCTGCGGGACTTCTATACCAGAGCATATCAAAGAATTCGAAAGCATATGGGGGAAGACAAAACCATTGTATTCCATGATGGATTTCGATGCACGGCATGGAACCGGTTTTTCCGTGAAGCAAAGTTCAAGAATGTTGCCCTTGACACCCACATCTATATTTTTGCCATGGAAAACTTTGTGCCTTTCGCAAAACCATGGGTGTACAAAATTTACTTGAATGCCTGTATGCATCAGGTACGAAAAGCTCAGAAGGATATTCCCGTGATCGTGGGAGAATGGTGCATTTGCAACAAATATGCAAACGGGATGGAAAAAACCGTCATGTCTCAGCAGGAGAGGTCGGAGAAACAGAAGGAAAAGTATCGGGAGATTGCAGCAATGGAACTGAAAGCCTGGCAGGAAACGGCAGGCTGGTTCTACTGGAATTACCAGTTGCTGCGAGACCGAACGACGCCGACGGATGAAAGCTGGAAGGAAAGCTGGGATCTGTCAAGATGTCTCAAAAACGGATGGCTGAAAAAGGAGGATTTCCTTGTATGAGCAAGGCTGGCAAGAGTTTCTGGGACCTTCCTGTTCTGAATTCCCGTACTGATAAGGAGAAGGTTACCCTGCCGGAGATGCTTTTCGGTTACTTCGTTGGTCCGCTGCTGGTACTGGCAATGACCTGTGTAGTGTCCACATATTACCTTACGTTCTACAGAACCTATGATGATGTAGTTGCTCAGGGTAATTTTCTGGTATTGCTTCCGCTTATCAGCATCATTCCCATGGCCCTTTCCAATATTCTTGTTGGAATCATTCTTGGAAAAACAAAAACCAGGCAGGGAAAGGCAAGACCTCTAATTCTGACAGCTGGTCCTCTGCTGCTTGTTTCCGGGATTATGATGTTTGTTATCCCTTATTTCAGCCTGGGGGTCCGTATGGCATGGATGGCGGTCACTTATAATCTGTTTGCAGCACTGGCAAATCCTATCTATTCCAATTCGCATTATCTGATGGTATCCCTTTCCACCAGAAATCTGGACCAGCGTGGCAAACTGTCAGTAGTTGCCAATATTCCGGCGGTAGCTGGTAATGGTCTGGTTTCCAGCATCCTGATGCCAGCTATTCTTGGCTGGATAAAATCCGGAGAAGCTTTGGGTCAGGAAATGGGCCTCGGACAACAGATCGTTCAGAATCGATGGCAGACGGTGATGACATTTTTTGCCATTGCGGCATTTGCAGGCTGCTTTCTTGAGTATCTGTTTACCAGGGAAAGAATCACGGAAGAAGACATTACGGAAGTGGAAGCAGTACAGGGAAAGGAAGCGATTTCTACTTTCCGGCAGCTGAAAGCTGCTGCTTCCGACAGATATTGGTGGATCATCATGATCTTTTATTTCCTGTATCAGGCAGGGGTCATGTTCAAGGGAGGATATGTGTTCAACATTTTCTGCAATGATTTCTTCCCTGCTGTCACGATCTTTGGACAGAACATGAATGCAGAAAGCGTGCAGTCCATGATGGCACTTATCAGCGGGATTCCGTTAGCTGCGGGAATGCTGTTTGCATGGCCGGCAGCAAATAAGATAGGAAAGCGCAATTTCGTGATTCTGGGCTGTGTGGTATCTATTGCGGGAAGTAGCATGTGCTTGATTGATCCGTCCAATCTCGTAATTGTCACCATCGGACAGATATTAAAAGGTTTTTCTTCCATTCCCGGAGCATATATCATGATGGCATTGTTTGCTGATGTACTGGACCATCTGGAGGCAAAGCATGGATTTCGTGTGGACGGCATATCCATGAGTGTTTACTCCACCATCCTGACAGTAGTGAATGGACTGTCAGTGGCATTCTTCAACCTGTTCTATGACGGCGGTCTATTTTCCCATCAGCAGGTATCCAGTTTCTTCTTTCTGGGCTTTGAAATTATCGCGCATGGTGTTCTGATTGTGGTTCTGCTGTTCCTGAAAGTTGAAAAGAACATTAAAGAAGAACAGGCATTGATTGCACAGAGGAAAGGAACAAATGTAAATGTGTAAAAGTATAAAAGTATCCATGACCTATGGAAATGGACTGTGGGATGAACAGTTTCATCAGGAGGTTCTCTTTCGCCCTGGGGAAACTGAAAACAAGGTAATCAACCTTTATCCCGAAATCCAATATCAGATTTTTGACGGATTTGGCGGAGCAATTACGGAATCTGCAGCGTATATTTATTCCCTGATGGGAGAAGAACAGAAAAATAAGCTGATGGAAGCTTATTTTTCTCCGAACCGGATGAATTACCAGTTTGTCCGAATTCCAATTGACAGCTGTGATTTCTCCCTTCAGCAATATGAAGCATCAGGGAAACCGGATTTTAGTGATTTTTCCTTTGAACGTTTGGAAAAGTATATACTGCCTATGCTGGATGATGCGGAAAAAGCTGCAGGTCATCGTCTCCCTATCATGCTCTCCCCCTGGTCACCGCCGGCATATATGAAAACCAACGGCAAAAGAAATGGCGGAGGGGCACTGAAGCCGGAGTATGCAGAGGTTTGGGCGGAATATATCTGCAGATATGTAGAAGAGTATCAGAGACGTGGATATCATATCGTAGCATTGACACTGCAGAATGAGCCGAAGGCGGTACAGACCTGGGATTCCTGCATTTTTACTGCAAAAGAAGAGAAGGCATTTCTATTAGATCGAATGATTCCTGTCATGGAACGCCATCATCTTGAAGGAATACCCATTTATATCTGGGACCACAACAAGGAACGGGTTTATGAATGGATGCGGGATATCATCGATGAGCAGACTGATGCCAGAATTGCTGGAGCGGCAGTTCATTGGTATTCAGGAGATCATTTTGAGGCGCTGGATCTGTGCAGAGAAAAATATCCGAACAAGAAACTGATCGTTTCAGAAAGCTGCATCGAATTCTACAAGTTTGACATACATAATGCTCAGGGAGCAGCACAGTGGCTTGGCCATGAGGTCATCGGTGACTTGAACCACGGTATTTCAGCTTTTTTTGATTGGAATCTGCTTCTGGATGAAAATGGGGGACCCAACTATGTAGGAAATTATGCCATGGCGCCGTTTTTCTATCATACGGAAAAACATGAACTGCAGCCGCATCTGTATAGTGAACCCCTTTGTCAAGACAAATTTTTAGAAAATCTAAGTTGGATTTCCTGCGGAAAAATACCCACCCTTTCTCTCCCTTGGTTGTCATACAAGTGTGGGTATCTGAGCTGTCAAGGGTTTGCCGCTTGCGGCTTCCGAAGGAACCCTTTACAGCTCAGATATCCACGCTTACAATTCCGGAAAGGGAGAGACAGATTATCCTATCTGCCTCTGTAAACCTCCTCCGGAGTACGGTATCCCAGTTTTGAATGTGGGCGCTCATGGTTGTAGTACTGCATGTAACTGTTGATTCCTATACGCGCTTCTCGCGGAGTTTCATAAGCCTTGAGGTAGACATCCTCATATTTGACAGTCCTCCAGAGGCGCTCTATGAAGATGTTATCGTAGGCACGTCCACGGTGATCCATGCTGATTCTGGATCCGGCTTCCAGGAACAAGCCGGTATATTGAGAACTGGTGAAGTGGCTTCCCTGATCACTGTTCATGATCTCGGGAGTAGCTATCTCCAAAGCTTTACGGCTGGTATCCAGAACAAAGTCGATCTCCATGCTATCATCCATTTCCCAGTGGAGAACAAAACGGGAAAACCATTCAATGATCGCGACAAGATAAAGCCAGTCTGTTTTCACCGGGATATAGGTGATATCTATTGACCAAACATGATTCGGATGGTCTATGGTTAACCCTTTTAGCAGATATGGATATATTTTATGCCCAGGTTCCGGCTTACTCGTACTTTGCCTTGGATAGATTGCCTGTATTCCCATTTCCTGCATATGGCGCAGTACCGCTTTGTGGTTTATGCGTATCTTGTTCTTATTATTAAGCCACCAGCATATACGCCGATAGCCGTACTCCGGATGAGCGGTATAGATTTTGTCAATGTGAAGTTTGATATTCAAGTCATCTGCTGATGGCGGTACTGGCCTGTAGTACAATCCGGACCTGTTGAGACCAAGGAGTTCTGCCTGTGTAGATACCGGCAGCTCTGTACCTTCCATATCTACAAGCAGTCTTCTCTGACAGACTGACAGCTCAAAGACCAGATTTTTTTTTCAACCACTCATTTTGAGTAGTAAGCTTGCCTATCCTGGCATAAAGCTCTTCAATTTCGGCCTCCTGCTCCTTCCTGGCCTTTCGTTCTTTGGCGGAAACGTCCTGGAAAAGGGTGTGTAGTCTGGTTTCTGCGTCTCGTTTCCACTTGGAAAGCATGTTTGGGTGAATATTGTTTTCTGCTGCGATTTCGTTGATTGTTCTTTCTCCCCTGAGTGCTTCCAATACCAGCTTTGCTTTCTCTTCAGGTGTGTGCTGCTGTCTTGCCATAAGTTGGACTCCTTTCTTGTACATCATAGTAAGTGAAATCCAACTTAGAAACAAGCATTTTTCTGTCTCAATTTACGGGTTCATTATACTGATCAGCCAATATTTTGAACATATTTCCAAGACGGTTGTTCCCGGTTCTGTTCGAATAGCCTGTACAAAATATACGGATAACGTCGAGGCAACTGCATGGAAGCGCCCGGACGGCTCTATTGGTGTGGTCTTGATTAACCGATCTGAAGCAGTAATGCCTTTGTGTATTCGTTTGAATGATGAAGAAGCAGATTTAATGCTATTTCCCAAAGCAATTGCAAGACTAATAATTCGATAAGTGCCATGGAAAGCTGCCTTTGTATTTTCAGAAGGGGCTGCGCTGAATTGTAAGAATTTTGCAAGGAAGAATAAGGATATGTGGTAGTCATCCTTGAAAACCAGTATTCTACTGAATTCCGAAAGATCCCTGAAGAAAGC
Organism: uncultured Clostridia bacterium; assembly: GCA_947167215.1. Taxonomy (GTDB): domain Bacteria; phylum Bacillota; class Clostridia; order Christensenellales; family Aristaeellaceae; genus Ventricola. Next base: position 18,370 of record CAMVHE010000046.1, on the reverse strand, counting down.
AACCGACAGCAAATCTGCTGTCGGTTTTTTTGAAACTGGAGGATGAATAATATAAATGAGGCACTGCAGTTTGCAGTGCCTCGGTGTTTATTCAATGATTATCCCAAAGTATCAGAAGACTGACTTGTGGAAATAGAAAGGGAAGAAACCAGAGTGTTGATCATATCATTAATCTGTTCCTCTCCCAAATGGTCTGGATAGACAGCCTCCAGAACCAGTACATCCTGGCCAGCGTGGGCGGTTACCAGAAGAACATGGAGAAGAGAATTATCTTCCTCAACCAGAAATTTGGTTGCAGTGGCTTCATTGAGATTTGGCAGTTCAACAGAAGAGGAAGAATATGCTCCAGGCCACTCACTTTCCACAAGAGAAGTTAAGGTAATATCAGAATTGCCATAACGAAGAAGCGTAATATGTGCGCCGCCACCCAACTGATAGGTCTGAACAAAGTCACCATCATCAAATTCCACATTTTCAATCATCTGGGAATCATCTGGAAGATTTACCAGAAGGAACGGTCGACTGTCCGCCAGAGCACAGGTAGGAACAATGAACAGAAGGGATAAAACAAGAATAAACTTGTTGAAATGTTTTTTCATCATTTTGGACTCCTTTCAGCACAGAGAATTATAGCAATGACAACGTGTAAAGTCAAAACAGTAAAACGGGAAAAATTCAGAACTGGAAGTATGAAGAACAATGCTCATATTAAAAGTCCTGGCATACATTCTAAAATGATTTTTCACACAGAAAATGAGTTATAATAAATGAAAGTCAAAAGTCAGATTTCAGATAGTTGTCAAAATAGTTTTCAGTCTAATTCTGACGATATATGGAAGAAATAATCGCAAAACGGCTCTGGATATGCCAAATAGTTGGCAAACACTGACTATTACTGATATATAAATTTCAATATTTTGTAGGTTTGTCACAATTTCACAAAACATTATTCGGGTATTGACAGATATTTATGCAGAAGCTATAATCTGCACTGTACAAGTACCCGTAGCTCAGTTGGATAGAGTGTCAGACTCCGACTCTGAAGGCCGCAGGTTCGAATCCTGTTGGGTACACCATCAAGCCATCTGCCAGTTTAGAACTGCAGATGGCTTTTTTTCGCTTTGATCAGGATAAATGCTAGTAAAGAAAAACATCATAATCACAGAATGACTTAGAAAAACTGTCTTTTACGGCAGACTATTGTTCTAGAGAAATCAGGAACGCATCTAATCTAAGAACAATCATTACAGTATGCTTATTCTGTACTCAGTCCAATTTGATGAGAGGATTCCATAATAATGTCAATGAATTCCTTCAGTTCCTTGGAAAGATGCCTTCCTTTTTCCCAGGCAAGGTAAAAGTGAACCATGGGACCGGAAGGAAGGGCAAATGTTCTCTCCGGTGGAAAATCTCGAAGAAAGAGCTCAGGAAGAAGCACAGGACCATATCCGATCCGAATCAGGTCGCAGAGTACCGACAGATCTGCGGAGACCCGTACCGAACTCGAGAAAGCGTTATATTCACGCAACAGATGTTTTTGAACAGAAGCAATACAGGTATCTCCGGAGATGAGAATGGCGCCTTCCTCGTTATACTTGGCAAGACAGGACTCTATTTCCGATATGCTCTGGGAAGTGTCCCATGAAGCAGGCATACAGCATGCCATTCCGGAGATAGCAAAAGGAAGGCACTCCAATGGGGCATTTACAGGGTCAGTTGCCGCAAATATTCCCAAATCAAGATGTCTTTCCCGGAGTGCTTCCTGTATGGCATTGCTGCCTAATGCGCTGCATTTTGCAATGAAAGCAGGATTGGCATCATTCCAATGGGGTAGCACCACGTCTGTAAAATGCCTAAGAAAAGGGGCTGGGACTGCAATTCGAATCTGGTGCACGCTTCCGCTTGACGTCATCTGCTGCAGCTCTTTTTCCATTTCCTGCTCAATATGAAGGATGCTTCGAACCCCATTCATAAAGATCATGCCGCTCTCCGTCAGATGCAGCTGATTGTGAACACGTGTGAATAAAGGGGTTTTCAATTGGTTTTCTATATTCTTGAGATAGCGGGACATGGCAGGCTGAGACAAAAAGTGTTTTTCTGCTGCGCGCGTCAAACTGCTTTCATCCACTATGGAAAGAAGATAGCGGAGCATCTTTGTGTCAAAATGGGTCTCTTCTATCTGCTGAGGGGTTAGCATGTTCATATCCCCCTTCCGTTTTCAGTAGCCAGGAGCAGGTCTGTACATGCACGTATGAAATCGCTCTCCACAGGTTCACTTCCGCGTATGTTAAGCCTTTCTTCGAAGATGATGGCAATCAGGCATTTGTCTTCGTCCGTCAGCTTTCTGTCTTTTGCATATCGAATATAAAATGTTTCGTAACAGGGAGGATCCAGACGGAAGAAAACCAGATCACTTTCCGGGTGCACATACCTTCTGGAAAAAAATCCGACGCCTGCCCCTTTCCGGATCATGGATTCTACCGTGATGGCGTTGGTGGATTCAAAAGCAATAACTGGAGAAAAGCGTGCAGCGGCAAACACTTTATCTGCTTCCAGACGGATGTTGTTTTTTCTGTCTCGCATAATAAAAGGGGTATTTTCAAAGGCAGAAACAGATACAGAGGAAAGATGATCCAGATCGCGGGAGGCTTCTGCTGCCAGTGGATGAAAGCGAGGAACAGCCAGCACAAGCTCAGTGCGGCTGGCAGCAAGATTGCATACATCAGGGTGGGCGGCATGAATACCGACACCGAAAGCAAAATCCACCCGTCTTGCATGGATGGCAGCCTCCTGCTGATTGGAATAGATTTCTTCCACCTGAGGAGCTGCGGAAGGAAACAGTGATAAAAAGCGGTTATATATCTGACTGTACAGTTCTGTTCCACGATAGGGAGTGGAGGCAATGCGCACTGAAAAACGGGTTGGATCACTCTGACGTGCCATGGCTGAAAGCGTGTTGCTTTTTACTTCCAAAATTCTTCGGGCGGCCTGAAAGACCACCTGTCCAGCAGCGGTGAGTCGTAGCTGCTTTTTATCCCTACTGAAAAAACGGACATGGAAGTACTGTTCCTGTGCTTTAAGAAACTTACTTAGGGCTGCTTCAGAGATTCCCAGATGCTCAGCAGCTTCGGAAATGGTAGAAGAAGTAGCCAATGTATATATGTATAAGTATTGACGAGTATTCATAGCCCCTCTTTTTATAACTAAAATGATATGATCTAATTGAAAACTTGTGCATTGTTCTGAAGCAACATCTATGATAAATTGTTAACCAGCAATGACAGAGATTGGAAATGAAAGGATATTTTTTCTGAAAATCTGTCTGATATTGTACCATGGCTGTTTGGTACACGCAAACTTCTGATAACAGTTTTGACATGAGTAGGAGGGAATGTAACATGAAAAAAGTGTTCCGTATGTTGGGAATCCTTGCAATGGCTGCTGTCATGATTCTGAATGTAACAGCTTTAGCCGAAGGTGACAAGCCATATGCCGGCACAACCATTGAGTATGCAGTCAACTATCAGCAGGATAATCAGGCTTCTGTTATGGAGGAGATTATTGCTGATTTTGAAGCGGAAACTGGAATTCACGTGGAACTGGTACTTAGCGGTGCAGATCATGAGGCAGTCATGAAAACCCGTATGGCATCCCGTGATCTGCCTGATCTGTGGAATACGCATGGCTGGTCTGTGATGCGTTATAGCGAGTACCTGATGCCGCTCAATGATCAGGCTTGGTTTGCTGATGTGGATGAATCTGTAAAAGGAGCGGTGGCCGATGCCGATGGCAATGTTTATGTTCTTCCCATCGGCGAGGGCACCAATGGCATTATTTACAACAAAGATGTACTGGCTGCCAATGGAATCGACGCCACTACGCTGGATTGCCTCGACACTTTCAATGCAGCCTGTGATACGCTGGTTGCTGCAGGCATCACGCCGATGGTAATCTCAAATGCTGCTCCAAACAACAATGCGCACTTCCTCGACTCATTCCTTCCGGCATTTCTGACATGTGCTGATCTGGATCCAAACTATGGAGAAGCTCTGAAGGAAGGTACTTTCGACTGGAAGAATGCCCGCCCTGCTTTTGAATGCATGGCTAACTGGTGGAATAAGGGCTATTGGAATGTGGATGCTCTTTCTGCAAACCGGGATGTGTGCTTCCAGATGGTGGCCAATGGTGAAGCTGCATTCATGTTCTTTACCAATGATGGTATAAACGCTATCCGCAATCTGAATCCGGAAGTGAATCTGGGTGTCATGCCGATGCCGGCTGTTAAAGCGGGCGGATTGACCACCTGGGGAATCAGTGAAGGCAACAACAGCTGTATCGGGGTCTGGAAAGACACAGAAAACAAGGAAGCCTGCCTGCTTTTCCTGGATTATCTTGCAAGGCCTGAAGTTGCTACCCGTATCATTGTGGAGATCGAGGGAGGTATCCCTGCACTTAAAACTCTGAATATTGAGGATTCTTACAGCATCAGCATCATCCGTGAAGGACAGGCTGCATTTGAAGGTCGCGTGGATTATGTGACCTATTTTGACCAGGCATATCTTCCTTCCGGTATGTGGGGCATTCTGAAGGAAGCTGCTTCTGCATTCTTTGAGGGACAGGGCGGCACGGATGCCAATATTGACAGCGCTATTGAGATTCTGCAGAGCAACTATAATGATATGTTCTAATCCTCACGACAATTACTAACTTTTTCGCCCGCCGTAAGGCGGGCAGACTTTTTTGTCAGTCTGGAGGCTTCCGGATGAAACGCACACGCGATGCTAAATTCAATCTGTTTTATTTACCGTCTTTGCTGCTGGTCTTGTTCTTTGTGGCCTATCCGTTTGTTAATGCTTTCTGGATATCCCTGCATAAATGGAACGGGTATTCTCAAAATATGTCTTATATAGGACTGAAGAATTATATCAGCATGTTCGGCAATCAGTCTTTTCGCAGCATCCTGCTTAACACAGTAATATACGGATTTGGAAGTACCGTTATTGACTGCTGTCTGGGTCTTGCACTTGCTGTGTTTCTGAATGTGGATTTTCCGGGACGCAATATTGTACGTACTATCATTTATCTGCCGGTACTGATTTCCAACCTTGTGATGGGATATGTGATGTATTTCATTTTTCAATACAATCACGGAGCACTGAACGACATTCTTATTTTCTTCGGTGCATCCCCAATAGACTGGCTTTCAACCAAAGAGGCAGCGGTACTGATTATCGTGCTTGTCAACTCCTGGCAGTTTGTTGGCAATTCCATGATCATTTTTCTGGCTGGGCTTCAGGGTATTCCCAATTACTACTATGAAGCAGCCCGAATTGACGGTGCCGGTGGCTGGCAGTCATTTACTCATATTACGCTGCCGTTGTTGATGCCATCTACTGCAAGTGCGATTACGCTTAACCTGATTGGCGGGCTTAAGCTGTATGAGCTTATTGTGTCTCTGACAGGTGGAGGACCGGCGAAAGCAAGCCATTCGCTTTCGACTTACATCGCCAACGAGTATTTTTCCTCTGAACGGGCAGGCTTTGCTGCTGCGCTTGGCATATTCAGCTTCCTTTTCATTATGTTGGTGGCAAATGTTGCAAACGGATATTTCCGCAGAAAGGAGAGGAAACAGGGATGAAAGCCAAAAAACGCCTTCGCAATACTCTCTGCATTATGCTGTCCATTTTGCTGTGCTGCATCTATCTGTTTCCTTTTTATGTGGTAATCAATCTTTCATTGAAACCGCGGACGGATAATTCTTCCCGCCTGGCACCGCCCAAGGAGGTTTATCTGGATAACTATGTTGCTGCGCTACAGAATGGTGCTATTCTGACAGCAATAAAGAATAATACTCTGATTATTCTGGGTTCTCTGGCGATTGTGATTACGGTGGGAAGCCTGGCAGCTTATCCGCTTGCCCGTCGTCAGACACGCCTGAATGAATGGATCCGCAGGCTGTTTATGGGCATCATGATGGTTACCCCGCTGACAATTCTGGTTGGTGTATATTCCATTCTCTCACGCATAGGGGCTATCTCTACCTACTGGGGGATCATCCTGATTCTGTCCACCTTTGGCATGCCGCAGGCTATCTATCTGTATTCCAATTTTATATCCACAATTCCTGTTGATTTGGATGAGGCTGCCTCCATCGATGGTGCAGGGCGCTTTACGACCTTCTTCCGTATTATTCTGCCGCAGCTTACACCGGTTACTGTTACCGTGATCATCATGCAGGGCGTAAATATGTGGAACAATTATCTGTTTACGCATTACATTTTGCAGAAAAAACAGATGTTCACGGTGACGCAAGTAATCAGTGGCTATTTTTCCACGACCAGTTCAGATTATGGTGGAGCCGCCGCTGTGGCCGTTATTGGAATGCTGCCGGTAGTGATTGCCTACCTGTTCCTGCAGCGTTTCTTTGTGAAAGGCGCCATGGACAGCGCAGTGAAATGAGGTGGAGATAAACGTGAAAATCATTGATGCACATGTACATCTGATTCAGACCATCGCGGGAACCGGTGCCGGAGGCGAACTGCGTTTTATTGGAAACGGCATGGCTCGGTATGCTTCGGGAGAAACGATTCGAGCCCTCCCGGATAGATTTTCATCAGGGACAGTATCCGCCGAAGACATTCTGAAACTGATGGATGAAAATGGAGTGGAAAAGGCAGTGCTGCTCCAGGGAAATTATTTTGGCTTTCAGAATCTGTACTCTTGGGAGGCACAGCAGAAATATCCGGAGCGATTCCGGACTGCTGGTTCCTATGACCCCTGTTCCCGGTTCAGGGATCGAATCCGCCAGCATCTGTTCGAAGAACTGGGAATAGGAATTGTTAAATTTGAACTGAGTACCGGATCGGGATTGATGTGCAACCATCCCACGTTTCCCTTGGATGGCCCTATGATGGAAGAGGAATACCGTTATGCAGAGGATCACGGGCTGATTTGTGTGATGGATATAGGCAAACTGGGAGCAGAAAGCTGGCAGGTGGAAGGACTGCGCAGGGTAGTGCTCAGGCATCCCGGAATGCAGTTTGTGATATGCCATCTGCTGGCACCTTCAAGAACCACCGGAAAAGAGATGGAAGAAGGGCTCAGGCGGCTGGCGATTCCAAATGTCTGGTTTGATCTGGCTGCTCTGCCTCACAATATCCGTCCCGAGGAGTATCCTTACGAAACAGCTGCATACTATGTTGAACGGGCGATTGATATCGTGGGAGATGATAAAATCATCTTTGGTTCTGATATTCCGTCTACTCTGAAGGAGGATACCTATAGGCATCTGATAGACTATATTCAGGATGCGGTCAGTTTCAGTCGGGACACCAAGGAAAGGATTCTCTACAGGAATGCAGCAACACTGTACTTTGCTGAGAAATGTTAATGAAGGAGGAACGCTGCATGGTTGAAAGACTGCGGACGCAGATGTTCGGCTTTGACTATCAGGATCAGATTGCCTTTAAAAAGGCTGTATATTATCATTTTCGACCCATTCCACTTCCGGTTCCTTTTCAGGATGCAACGGGAGGGATCGGCCAGAACCTGCCGGAAAAGGGTTATCTTGAACTGACGGATGATACGGGAATGACGGCCCATTATACCGTTAATCCGGACTTTGTCCAGGAAATGCTGCCTAAACTGCTCAATGGAGGAAGAAAAAGCTTCAATGAGTGGCGGACTACACTTTACTGGCAGGCTCGAAACAGCGGATTTCAGAGCAGTCAGGCGGTTCAGGTGGGAACTGTCGATCTGTTGATGCTTGATATTCTGGCACAGCGGGCAGGACTGCCCCTTCATCGTTTCCTTGGGGCGGAAAAGGATTGGGCTGCCGCCTACAAGGGCGGCGGCAGCATCCTGAAAGATGACCAGGAGCTGGCTGAGGAGATGGCGAGGTACGTTTCGGAAGGATTTACCACTGTCAAATTCAAGGTGGGTTCTGCCGGACCGCAGGGGATGGACAGAGATATCCGCCGGGTTCGCCTGGTGCGGGAAACGCTGGGAAACAGCATCGGAATCGCCGTGGATGCAAACCAGCGGTGGACGGTGGAAGAAGCAGCAAGATTTGCCCATCTTGCAGAGCCCTATGCTCTCGAATGGATCGAGGAGCCGATTCATTCCCATGACTGCAACGGCATTCGTGAGCTTAAGGGGCAGATCCGGCAGCGCCTGGCATTCGGTGAATCCATGCGAATTTACTATGCATATGAGACCTATGCGGAGAAGGGAGTGGATATTCTCCAACCTTCCCTGGGGCGTATGACGCGGATTGATGATCTGATCCGTATTCGGGATCTGGCAAGGGACAACAGCTTGGAGTTTCAGTCTGGCGGAAGAACGGCATATAATGCTGTATTCGGCTGTCTGTACAATGAAAAGGAACGGATAGAATTCCATGCACCAATCAGCGAACCGATGCATGACCGTATGCTGGGTGTACCAGTCTTCCGGGAGGGAAAATGCTTTGTACCAACCGACATACCGGGCATGCCGGTACGCGTCAATGTGGATAAAATTGAAAAGGAGGGCTATCTGGAAAGCAAGACCTATTATTATCCGGACCGTTAGTGCTTCGGAATAATCGGCCGTGCCCGGCAATAGCCTTTCCTGGTCAAAGGGAGTAAAACAACAAGCCGAGGCAATGCCAGCCTCGGTTTTTTCAGGTTAAAATCTGTGCGGGAGCTCTTTGTGCTTTGAAAAAGAGGAGGAAAGCCAGAAATTTGAAGCCTTTGATTTCCGACAGGTGGACAGGGAGAGAGTTTGGAAAATGCTACCGGTTCTATGGATGTTCCTGAGAAGCAGAATTCCAGTCTTGAGACCTGGCCATGCAGGGAAAGAGTGCTGAAAAGAAGAGAAACTGAAAAATGGACAGAGGATCAATGTATATTTCCCAGGGAGGACGAGAGCAATTGTCATTATTGTCGGAAATTTCAAAGGAGTGGCTTTGTGGAATTCCGGCGTACGGAGTTGGGAAGGGAAAATGACGTCTGGAACTTCCCGGACCGGTTATGCCCTTTCAGGCCTGGAGTGACTCTGATATGCACAGTACTCTGCTACCACATTCGCTTTTACCATCAGGGAAAATGGCATTAAGAAGGGAATGATTGTCAGATAGTATCGAAAAGGAGACAATATTGACAGAGAAGATGGCAGCGTTCATTTGATATGGAAGTATCGGCGTTCCGTTAATTCGGCCGTTATATCATGAAATATCCGGGGCTTGGAGACTCTTTTCGAGGTGCGGGAGCTTTATGCGGATTGTTTCAGACAGAGAGTAGTTTTTTTCTTTCCAGATTAAGGAAATCAGGTTTTTAGTATTGCGATGAAGATGAGAAAACGTTAAAATAGATATAAATATTGCAGGAGGGATACCTGCAGGATGGCAGAATGATTTGGAATGGAGGACAATAGCGTATGAAAAAAGTTGTACTGGTGCTGGCCGCTATGCTTGCATGCTGCTTGGCAATGAATGCAATGGCAGCAGATTCTGTGTGTTCGCTGAATGATTTTCTGAAAAGGTACAATGAAGCAAGCTTTCAGAACGGGACAGAGCACACGATAACCGAAGATGTTCTTCAGAAGGCCGAAGATACGGATAAACAGATCACCTATCAGCTGCATTATAATCCGTATGAGTTGCTTCAAATCTCTGTGCGCAAGGGGACAACGGATGTGACTGCGGTACTCATTTACTATACCCCCGGGGCCGAAAATGAGGAAGAAATGGTCGCAGATTTTGAGAAAATGGTACGGGAAGTTCTGTATGGCACCCGTGTGGCGGAGGACGTCGGAGATTCCGCTCAGAAGATGATGGATTCCGTTGGTTATCATTCTGATCTGGACAGCGGGGACAGCAGAATGTCTTTTACCCCAGAAGGAATAATGATTGGCTTTATGGAACGCCCGGATTTCGGTATCTGGTTCTTTGTACAGACGGAAATGTAAGTACTAGCTTTCTGAAGGAGGAGTTTTTGTGAAAAAAATTGCAGCTTTGTTCTTGATGATTCTGTTAGCAACTGCTGTTTCCTCCATGGCTGAAGGAAACGTTGTTATGTATGGAGAAGAAACGCTGGACCTTTCCAAGCTTTCCCTTACGGACCTTGAGGATCTTCAGGGACGGATTGAGGAGGAAATCATCGCCAGAAGTACGATTATCACACCGGAAGAAAGTGCCGCAGTAGAAACTGCGGTAAGGAAAGCAGTGGGGAATTATTTTTCCGAAAAGAATATCACTGTGGAATGGCCATCATATGAGAATGCCTATGGCAAAGAGGGAACTCATTTTACGATAAAGACGCGGGTTGCCTATGAAGATGATAATGGGGCTTATATGCCGAATGTCTTTGCGGAAGTGGACCGCGTTCAGGAAGTGTATCAGGTGACTTCGCTACGGATCGGCAATCAGATGGTATTCGAAGGACAGACAGCGGCAGGGACAGAGCCGAAACCTGAGATGGCATCTACTCCGGTTCCTGTACAGGAAATAAAAATGCCGGAAGCGACAGCCACCCCGATCCCCGTGCCGGAAGTAAAAAAACCGGAAACGGCAGTTACTCCTGCTCCTGCGCAGAAAACCCCGGAGCGGAGAGAGAAGCCGATCCGCATCCCGTCTGTGCCGGTTGCGCCTACCAGAAACAGGCCTGAAACCAAAGAAACTAAAGCTGAAGCATCAGAGATTCCTGCCATAGATGCCAGAACGCTTCAGGAAAACCGGGAGAACATGATAGGGGAGACCATAAGAACGGCGATCCAGGTCCAGGAAATGTACGCGTCAAGCCGGCTCGTGGAAGGCGGGGTAGGAGACCAGCGCTATGTGGAGGCAACACTGGCGGACTGGAGCGAGGCTGGAGGATTGTACAAAGGGGAATACATCATCCTGACTGGCATCGTAAAGACGCCTACAACTGGACTGTTTGCAACGACGTCTGCAGAACTTGAGGATGCCCATATTGTCGCAATTGGCGCAGAGGCAGAAGCCCTGTTTCAGGAACTTGAAAGATGAAATATCTGGAATTTGATATCCGCAGTCTTTGAAACTGTGGATATTCCGGAAATGGGCGGCTGTTATAATCGGAAGGATTATGCCTGTTGCTCGGACAACTTGAAAAGACAAAACCGTTGCATCTACAGGATAATACGGCATTAGAAAACCGGGAATCTGTTCATTGATATGGTAAGCAGATCCCCGGTTTTTTCATATTTGTTTGTATTTTTTTCGATATCATCTGGAAAAGAGAATGACTCCAGGTTTATCGGGATGATCAAGGAAAAGTTCTTCTTTTCTCAACTTCTTAGTCCGTAATATCAAGTAAGCGATCAGCAGGTCACCTCCTGCTCCGAAATGGCCGAATATACTCAAATAGAGACATGTAGCACTTTGCAAAAAAAGCGCAAGTAAGCCGGTACAGGTTCCTAGAATGAACCCGGGCATCAGCAGAGCGGTCAGATATTGTTTTCTGGAGAGCACTTCCGCACAGTAACAGTACGGATTCATGGTGTCCCATAAAAAACCGAACTCCACGGCTTTGAAATGGCTTTTCGCAAATAGACCGAAAAAGAAACCATGGATTGCTTCGTGGATAAATATTGAGATGATAATTGCCGGCACAAGGAAAATGTAATTGATAGTTTTGAGGTTTTCCCAGCCTGCAAAGGCAATGAAAGCCCCAAAGAAGATGCCGGAAGGAAGAATGCCAGTTAGCAAAGCCATGATATTTGCTTTATCTGCATCGACGAACAGATCTTTTTTACGGAATCCCTGTTCTTTAAGCTGATTGCTTAAAGCTTCCACCCGTTTCTTTCGCTTTTCGATTCTTTGATTGTTTTTCAAAGATCAATTCCTCCTTTTCGTAACAATGTGATTCTGCGGAAGAAGATAAAGACATCGTTCAATGTCAGAAATATGGTCTTATCGATCTTCTGCTTCGGAATATGCGACTCACTTCAGAAGGACAGATTGGTGTTTCTCTGCTTCTTCAAATCACAGTACGGGTCTTTGTGTGGGAAAACTGTGTTTGCAGGAGAGAGACGGCAAAGCAGCTCCAGCTCAGACCCTTTAATTAACAAGGCATACAAGACGTCAGTCCCCCGTTCAACGTTTAAGGTACGATGCATTTGGAGACCGGCCGGTGTGCTGAAAATCCTTTGGTATTAAAGAAAATGCTGCCGGGCTTGATATTTCAAAGAAAAGGGTTGAAAAATCGGCCGTGATTGAGATGATTGAGAAGAATGGCACTCAGAAACAGCAGAAGACAGAAAGCAATGGAGAGATAGTCTGCCGTGGCAAAGGGCCTTTCCGTGTACCAGGTGCGTTTTTTCTGTTTGCCAAAGCCACGGAGCTCCATTGCATTGGAGATGGTCTCAATGCGGTCCATACTGGAAAGGATAAGGGGAATCAGTATAGCGCTTGCACTCTTCAGACGACGGAAAAGGTTTTCCTTTTTGCTCATTTCAATACCGCGCGCCTGCTGGGCCAGGGAAATATCGTGGTATTCACGCTGAATATCCGGGATGTAGCGCAGGGCAAGCGCAACTGCATAGGCGATGGAATACTTGACACCTATGCGGTTCAGAGAGGAGGCAAATTCAGAGGGATTTGTGGTGCAGATAAAGAGCAGCACAATCGGAATGGTTGCAAGATACTTGAGTATCAGGTTGAGATGGTAGAACAGCTGTTCGCTGGTAACCACATATCGTTTTGTCAGAGAGAACAGAACATGCTGTGTGCCATAGATGGAGACCCCATGAAGGGGAGAAAACAGGAAGACCAGCAGGTTATTGAGTACCATAAAGGCAACAGTGAAGCCAAGCAGAAAACTGACATCCCGAAGGCGGATCTTTGAAACGGCAAAAAGAATGAAGCTTAGTACAGGAAGAACCAGAAGCAGCCGGGTATCATAGGTCATCATTGCAGCAAAGCTCCAAAGCAGCAGACAGACAAGCTTTGTGGCTCCGGTGAGACGATGCACAGGGGAGGGACGGTCAATATAGTTGAAAATGCTTCTCATTGCCGGACTTCCTCCTGTTCATAAGCGATAAAGCGATCCACAAAAGATTTGCCGTCCGGTATACCGCAACGCATCGCAAGATTGTACAGACTGGTTTCCTTGAGATGGGCTTTTTCCACGATTCCGGGGGTGGTAAGGACAGAAGCGCAGGTATTATCCGCGATGATTCTTCCATCATGGAAGACCAGGGCACGTTCAGCGTATTCGAGCATCAGATGCATGTCATGCGTGATCATGATTACGGTCATCCCTTCGAGATGAAGCTTTCGCAGAAATTCCATGATATCGGTATAGTGCCGGTAATCCTGGCCGGCTGTCGGTTCATCCAGAAGAAGAATCTCCGGCTCAAGGACGAGAATGGAGGCAATGGTTACCCGCTTTTTCTGCCCGAAACTGAGGGCGGAAACCGGCCAGTTGCGGAAAGGCCAGAGACCGCAGATGTGCAGTATTTTTTCTACCCGCGGCCGGATCTCTTCCTCGGAAAGACCGCGGGTTCGCAGACCGAGAGCGATTTCGTCAAAGATCATTACCTGAGAAATCATCTGATTGGGATTCTGCATAACAAAGCCGATATGATCTGCCCGGTCTTTGATGGACATGGCCGCCATATCGTGGTTATTCAGAAGAAGGGTCCCCTGCTGCTGGGTTTCAAACCCGCACAGAACTTTGGAGAAAGTTGATTTTCCGGCACCGTTAGTACCGATAATGGCTATCATTTCTCCTTTATGAATATCTGCGGATATGTCCTGAAGAGCGTGGTGCCCATTAGCATAATGAAAGTCGATATGGTCAACACGGAGCAGAAGAGGACGCTCAGAAACTGATTCCCGGGCAGGCCGGCTTGCATACCAGCTCCGGACCATTTGCTGCATTTCCTCTGAAAGTACCATATCAGCCAGGGAAGCAGGATGCATCTGAGGCAGCATCTGGACTCCGGCGTATTTAAGCGCAGTCAGGTACAGCGGTTCCCGAATCCCGTTATCGCTCAGCCAGGAAGCGGACAGTAATGCATCCGGGTCCGTATCTGCGAGAATTCGCCCATCGCGCATCAGGACGACACGGTCAACATTCCGGTGGAGCACATCTTCCAGACGATGCTCAATTATGACTACGGCTGCGCCGGTTTCCCGATGCAGCCGGTCAATGAGTTCAATGGCTGCTTTGCCGGTGGCGGGATCCAGGTTTGCCAGAGGCTCATCAAAGAGGAGCAGATCCACATCTTCAACAAGAACACCGGCAAGAGCAACCCGTTGCTTCTGCCCTCCGGACAGTTCATTTGGAGCATGCAGCAGATGCGTTGCAATTCCTACGGTAGAAGCTACCTCCCGGACCCGATTGTGCAGATCCGGTTCCTGAACACAGTCATTTTCGAGTGCGAAGGCGATATCCTCTGCGACGGTGAGTCCGACGAACTGGCCGTCAGAGTCCTGCAGAACAGTGCCGACGTGCTGCGAGATATCAAAGATACTCAGGGAAAAAGCGTCTTTACCGCAGAGCGTCAGAGTCCCGGTGGCCTCTCCTTTATAGGTATGAGGAACGAGGCCGTTGATGCAGTGGGCCAGTGTGCTTTTTCCACAGCCTGAAGGTCCTGCAATGAGCACTTTTTCTCCCCTGCGGATGGTCAGACTGATGTCATGAAGTGTAGGAGAGTCCTGTGCACGATATTGAAAGCCAAAGTTTTGGAATTGGATGATGACGTCATCCATAAGCGATCCTCCATTAAAAAAGAGGCGGTTTTCTGCCGCCCCTGGTCTTTATTTTTCTTCCCGGAGACTGCCCTTTTTCGGCTTGGAAGCTGCATAGGCAATACAGAGCAGCGTGCCGACGATGGCGGTGGTTACAATGTTGAAGATGCTGCCGGAGACGCCCTGAAGGAAGACTTTGTTTGCAGGCTCTGCATACATCAGAATGTCGAGTACCGGAGCGACAACGATCCAGGCGATGAGGTGACTGATGATCTGGCAAACATTGAAGGAAAGAATGCTTTTCAGTTCAAAAACACCTTCGTCAAGCTTGATACGGTTGGCAATGAGGCCGACCAGTGCTCCGAAGACCGCAGAAGCGATAACCCAAGACCACCAGATTCCCCAGCCATAGCTGAAATCAATCAATGCGTGGCCGATAAGCCCGATGAGAGCGCCGGCAATGGGCCCGAACAGGGCAGCCATAAATGCAAGAAGGCCATACTGAACAGAAATGTTGGTGTTTGGGACGGGACTGGGAATAGCAACAAAGCGGCCCAGTACGAAGAAAAGAGCAGCACCGATGCCGATGGCAACGATGGTTTTGACGGATAGTGATTTCATAATATTCTCTCCTTTTTCTCTGGTAGAAACAAGCACAGCACAACAACTCCCGGAGGATACGAAAAAAACCTGAAGAATGCAGAAACTGCATGCATGAGACTTATTTGTGCTGATAATTTGCAGAGCAATTATAACACCATAAAAGGGGATGTCAAGATGATAACAGGCTTGAATACACCGGTTTTTTTGTGATAAAATACCCGACAGAAATCTGCAGAGCAAGGCTTATTCACAGCTGTTTTGCAGGAAGACAACCTCGGACAGGGCTCGAAAAGGTCCAACGGGGCGGAACGATAAGGAGGATTTAACATGGCGATTCAATTGATTCAGTATCCGGGCAGAAACAGCAATCTTCCGCTGCGTGTGGCAAGAGGTCATTTTGCAACCAGCCACAGTCATATCAACTATTATGTAGATCTGACTTTTACCAAACATCGCCTTTCGGAAGCCAGGGAAGCGGCTGTAGAACTGTGCGGCAAGTTCAAAATGTCCACGGTCGTGGATACCATTCTCTGTCTGGATGGAACTGAGGTAATTGGGGCCTGCATGGCGAGTGAGCTGAGCCGGGCCGGCTTTATCAATATGAATGCTCACCGGACGATTTATGTGGTGACACCCGAACATACCTCCGGCAGCCAGCTGATTTTCCGTGACAACATCGCTCCCATGATTGTTGGCAAGCATGTGCTGGTGCTTACGGCGAGCATTACCACCGGTTATACTGCACAGGCTGCGGTGGACGCTATCCGCTATTATGGCGGAATTCCGGTAGGACTTTGTGCAATTTTTGCGATGCTCAAGGAATGCGAAGGCTTCCCGGTAATCAGCATTTTTGACACAGATGACAATCTGGATGACTACATGAGTACAACTAGCCATGACTGCCCGCTCTGCAAGGCAGGAGTGAAACTGGATGCAATGGTGAACAGCTACGGTATTTCCAGCTTCTGAGGTGAATACTGGTCTCTGCCTTTCTGAAGGCAGAGATTTTTCTTGATGGAGGAGATAAAATGGATCTGCATTTTTTGGGTCGAGGGGCAGCATTTAATCCGCAGGAAGGCAACACATCCTGTTATCTGAAAGAAGGGAACAGGCTTCTTTTACTTGATTGCGGAGAGTCGGTATTTGAAAGGCTGATTACAGGAGATATCCTTTCAGGCATGCAGGAAGTGTATATTGCCATTTCCCATCTTCATTCGGACCATTGCGGTTCGCTGGGTTCGGTGGTTCTTTATTGTTTTTACAGACTGCAGGTCCGGGTGAAGCTGGTCCTGCCGGAGGTGGCTTCCTATCGAAGGGATGTGTCGGAACTTCTCCGTATTTTTGGCGTTGCAGACGATCAGTACGAGATGGTTTCTCCGGAAAAGGTAGGAGGCTTTTCATCTTTTTCTTCCATTCATGTGGTTCGAACGATGCACCAGGAGGGGATGGACTGCTTTTCCTTTGCCTTTGAAACACCTAAAGGCGGTGTGTTTTATTCCGCAGATACGCGTACAGCGGATACGCTTCTGGATTTTATTCGCAACCATGATCATATTGATGCCATTTATATGGAGACTACGCTGCAGTATCCGGCCAACGTGCATCTTTCTATGCAGACACTGATGGAAGCCCTTCCAAGGGAGTTGTGGAAGAAAACCCATCTCATGCATTTCGGCGAGAAGGCGGCCATGGAAGCTGCCCGTGAGTACGGTTTTCAGATATGCACTGTTGAATAGCTTCTGCAGTCTCGGATTGTTTGCAATACATTGCAGAGCGGATTATAATATGCGATGGTTTCTCAAAATAAAAAAACGGAGGCAAAAAACGATGAAAAAAATCCTGGTATGGATGCTTGCCGCCACCATGATGATGGTAAGCGTCAGCGCAATGGCAGACGGGCTGAAGATTCAGTTCGTTCCGACGAATACCGAGACGGCAGATGCCGCAACAGCAGCTTTTTCTGCGTACATGAGCAAACTGCTGGGTATGGACGTTGATGTGACAGTGGCGACCAGCTACAACGGCATTGTGGAAGCCATGGAATCCGGCACAGTGGATGTTGGCATCATGCCGCCCGCAACTTATGCACAGGCCCGCGAAATGGGTGTTGCGAAAGCGATCCTTTCTTCTACGCTGGTTGACTATGATCAGGAGACAGAGACCGCCATCGAAGGCTCTGTGACCGGCAACTTCAAGGCAGAAGTACTGGTCCGTGCAGACAGCGACATTGAAGGTTATGAGGGACTTGAAGGCAAGACCATTGCTTATCTGGGAGCTTCTTCAGCATCCGGCTACATCTATCCCGTCGCGGAGATGAAGAAGCTTGGCATCGACACCGAAAAGTGCACATGGACGAATATTACCTCCATTCCAAGTGCAATTCTTGCCGTGATCAATGGTCAGGTGGATGCCTGCTTCACATTTGAAGGCAGCCGCTATGTATTTGCAAAGGCTGTGCTTGACGACAAGGGCAACCCCTATGATCTCTATGAACAGCTTAAAGTTGCGAAACTGTCCGACGGTGATATTCCCAATGATGCTGTGGCAGTAAGCAGCAAGCTGAGTGAAGAGACCGTGAAGGCGGTCACGGATGCTTTCCTGGCCATGGCTTCTGATCCGGAGGGCTTGGAAATCATGAGCACCTGGGGACATACGGGCTATGTTCCTGCCAACGAAGCAGATTATGACACCATCGCGGAGTATATTGAGCTTGCAGCGGACTAAAAAATGATTACATTCGATCATGTTTCCAAAGTCTATCCCAATGGGGTACGTGGTCTTGAAGATGTAAGCTTTACAATCAATGATGGAGACTTTGTCTCCATCATTGGTTTAAGTGGGGCTGGTAAAAGCACGCTGCTGCGCTCTATCAATCGCCTGAACGACATTACCGAAGGCGATATTTTGATTGATGGAAATTCCATCACAAAAGCAAAGAAGCGGGAACTTAAACAGATCCGGCGCACGATTGGCTTGATCTCTCAGCAATTTAACCTGGTCAAGCGTTCCACAGTGCAGAAAAATGTGCTTTCGGGCAAACTTGGCTATTATTCCACGTTTAAGAGCGTATTT
>CAMVHE010000045.1 GCA_947167215.1 uncultured Clostridia bacterium | reverse complement strand
GGAACCTCCTACATCCAGCAGATTGAATCCTGCCGGACGGTCGGGGACCTGGTGCGGCTCAACCTGAACATGCGCATTCCGGTCCACTACAGCGAACAGGTCTCGCAGATCACGGACTGCCGCTCCTCCAATCCTTATATCCGCAGGTCCATTCAGTACATCCGGAGAAACTACCAGAAAAAGATCACGGTCACCGAGCTGGCTTCCCATGTGCACCTTTCCAAGGAATACCTTTCCTCTCTCTTCCGCAGGGAAGCCGGCATGACGATCCCTGCCTACATTGCCCATCAGAAAATCCTTGCCGCCAAGGAAATGCTTTCCTTTACCGGCATGTCCATCATCGACATTTCGAGCTTTCTGTCCTTCTCCTCCCAGAGCTATTTCCAGTCCGTCTTCAAGCGCATCACGGGAGAAACGCCTCTCGATTACCGTGAAAAGACAAACCGCGGCAATATTTCCCCTGGCGAATGAAAAGACCGTGCAGCTGCACGGTCTTTTGCGGTTTCCTGTTTTTTCCGGTTTCCTTACGGAAAGCCTTCCGCATCCGGAAATGCGGGTTTATTCTTCCACCTGGAAGGGAACGCCTTCGGTAATGCCGTTTTCGTTGAAGGCATCCACGCGCACCACGTATTTCCTGCCCCGGATGAGTGCCCCCACCCGGTGCGTTCCCGCGTCAAAGACCATCATGCTGTGATAAAGTTTATCCACGGATGCACCGAAGAGGATGTTGAAGCCGACGGCGTCCTTCTGCGGACGGATGGCTACTTCCATATCCAGGTCCCCCTTCCGGACCGCGGATGCGGAAGGCACCTCCGGCGCGCTTCCATTGCCTTTTCCGAAGACGCGGAGGCCGGAAATACAGGGAGCCTGATCATAAGGCACCGCCATCCTGCTCACCTTCACGTAGCGGATCTGCCATCCGTCGCAGGAGGTGATGAAATCGTGGCTGAGGTCCGTGGCGCCCTGCGTACGGTCTGCCAGGACCTGCCAGTGCTGCCCGTCGCTGCTTCCTTCCAGCAGGAACTGCGTGGAATGGGTATTTTCATCAATGTAGCGCGGCTGCGTTGTTCCCCGGATGCTTCCCGGGCAGGGAATGTCAATGACGTCATCTGCAAAATTCACCTGGACAGCATGCACCTGCATGTGTTCTCCCAGGTCCACCTGCAGCCATTCCTCCCGGCTGTTCGTGGCTGCCTGCCACCAGGTCTGCACATTTTCCTCCGTGGCCTTCCGGGGTTCTTTCCCCTCCGTCCAGGAAGAAGCGGCTGCCGGCTTTCCTGCGCTCAGCAGCATCCATGCCGGCCCTCGCCAGGGATCCTCCTCCGCCCCGGATACGGACAGCGGCCAGTCTCCGTAGCGCTGGTTGCAGAACAGTTCCCCGTCCGCATCAAAGCCTGCGGGGAACAAGCCGACGCGGCGTTCAAAATCATGGTTCATGCTGATCCGCATGGTGGCTGCATGCCACCAGTTGCCCGCCCTGTCCTGCATGGTCGAGCCATGGCCGGCACCGGGCAGGAATCCGCCCGGCTTATAGGAGTAGGGATTGTTTTCTGCCAGCGTGAACGGTCCCAGGGGATTATCACCGACATATACGCCGTCCGAATAGGTATTGAACTGCGTTCCCGGCGTTGCATACTGAAGATAGTACCTGCCGTTCTTCTTGTCCATCCACGCCCCTTCAATATAGGGGGCCCTGGAAAACATGCCCCGGATCATTGCCCGGAGGGGAGCGGGAATGTTTTCCTCCTTCTGTCCCTGATGCTTCAGGAAGCCCTGGTACGCCATATCGATTTCCTCTTCCGAAGCGGGAAGCAGGCTGTTGTCCGGTCCGAAGCGCTCAAAGCCGATCTCCCGCGGATGGCCGCAGAGCAGTTCCTTCGGTTCGCCCTTCGGCTCCATGGTGTCCGGGTCCAGTTCCACGCCGTAAATGGGAGTGACGTTGGAGCATCCCCAGTAGAAGTAGACACGCCCGTCATCGTCGACAAACAGGTTCGGGTCCCAGTAGGAAAAGCTTCCCTCGATCCGTTCATAGGGCCCGTTCAGGATGTCGCGCGTCCGGTACCTGTCGCAGTGATGATCCCGGCTGGAGGCGCAGAAATAGACATAGTCCCCCATCACACGCACATCCGGAGCATAGTCATAAAGCGGAAGCTCGTCCGGCAGACGATGGTTTTCCCAGTGCGCCAGGTCGTCAGATACCCATACTCCCAGCGTCATGGAAGCAAAGATATAATAACGTCCCTGAAAGCAGATCATGGAAGGGTCTGCCGCTTCCCGGCAGATCTTGACTTTTCCATGGCTTCGCGGATCGGCATTGAATTGATACCGGTAATTGATGTTCACCGGATTGCATATCACCTGCATCGTATTTTCCTCCTTCATGCATAGGTAAAGAAACGGGCATGCAGCACCTTCGGCTGATTCAGGGCGATCTGTGCCGCCTCGTCCCCGTTCAGCCGCCTTCCCGGCTTCCAGGAACCTTCCTCGAACGTTCCCTCTTCCAGCAGGAGAAGGTCCAGATGAGGCTTTTCGGGGTCTGCGGACGTCAGGCTTACGCTGCAGCCGGTGCCCACGATGTAGCACTCTTCCTCCCCGGTCTGCAGGCAGAGGCAGGCGCCGTCCCTGCGGGGATTGATCGGGCTCTCAAAGACAGCGGAAACCCGGAATCCGTCAAAAACCATGGCCGGCGGTGCCGAAAGCAGCGGATTGCCGGAAGGATGCGGCACCGGCGGATCGGTCTCCGCGGACACTGCCTGCAGCCTGCGGGAGCCATAGGCCCCGGCCAGCATGGGCATCATCTCCCGGAGGATTGTCCCGATCCGGCTGTATTCCTCGCAGCTCTGCGGGGTCTTGAGGGCCGGATCCGTCACATCCATGCCGAACAGGTAGCCCTGCTGCGCACTGAAAGGTCTGCCGATGTCGTCAAAGCCGAACGGGGAATAGCACATTGCATGATAATGGCCCACGCAGTAAATAAGGCGCGGCCCGCAGTAGCTGTGCGTAGCCGTTTCCGGAATGAACAGCGGTTTCCCCCTCCGGGTATACTCATCGCAGGTTTCCCGGAACTGCGGGACATAGATGTCCGGGCAGTACACGTCAATGGCCGGGGCACAGAAATCCCATACTTCGTGGACTTTCGACACCGGTCCTCCTGTCGGATAGGTGCCCGGGGCTCCCCCTTTGTCCAGCCAGCAGTTGACCGCCATGGGGAGGTCATAGACTTCCCTGCCGGCCTTTGCAACGTATCCCACGAAGCTGGCCGTCAGATACGCTTCAAAGATTTCATCCGCAGCGGTCCCGAACACTTCCTGCCAGGAGCCGGATGCGGCCCCGACGGATACCGCCTCCCGGATTTCCTCCGTCATGGTTTCCGTGTGGCTGCGCATGTATGCGGCAAATGCTTCCGGAACCGGACCCGCGAACCGCGCGTCTGCCTCCTCCGACACTTCCCTTGCCGCCCCCAGAAGTCCCGTTTCATTTTCCACCTGAACAGCCACCACGGTTTCCTGCTCCCCGTCGTATTCCTTCAGGAATTCCATGAAGGCCGCAAACGCCCGGGCATCCGCCTGCATGGTTTCCTCCCCGAGGCAGGACAGGGTCGTATAGGGAATCTTTACCGGCAGGGAAGGGGATACCATTCTCCCTGCCTTGTTTTTTCCCTTTTCAATCTGTGCCCGCGGAAAACGGACAAGATTCCGCTTCACCCATTCCGGGGCATACATGCATTCTGCATTCTTGAAGCTTCCGAACCACAGGAAAACGATGTGCATGTCTCTTTTTCTGGCCTGGTCGATCAGCTTCCCGGGAACGGAAAAATCAAACGATCCTTCCGACGGCTCCACCATTTCCCAGCTGACCGGCAGCAGCAGCGTGTTCATCCCGAGCTCTTCCGCCACCTGCCAGATGTGTTCCATATATTCCGGGGACGATGCATCGGAATTGTGCACTTCCCCCGCCAGCAGGATCATCGGCCTGCCGGAAACCGTCAGGACCGTCCTGCTTCCCTGTTTTTCCAGTCGTACCATTTTCCGTGTCCTCCTGTCAGCAGTGGGCGTTCAGCCATTCCGCGCTGCGCTGGATGCATTCCAGCGGACTGTTGTGGATGAAATTGCGATGGCTTTCGAGGATTACCGCCTCCACCTCATTGGCCTGTGCCAGCGCGAGCAGCCCGGTCAGGTCCATATTCCCGGCTCCCAGCTCCATGCTGTCTGCCTTGAGAATGGGGGTCATGGCGGGACCGCTCTGCCGGCTTCCCCGGTCATTGATATGCCAGAGCCGCATCCTTTTTCCCAGTCTGCGCATGGCGTCTTTCGCATCGGCGCCGCCGTCAGTAAACCAGTAGCTGTCAAATTCAAAGCCTACCAGGTCCGGGTCTGTCTCTGCCAGAAGGACATCATAGGCCCGCACCCCCGGCTTTACCTGCAGCAGCTCTACATTATGATTGTGATAGAGCAGGGAAAGATGATCCTTTTTCATTCCTGCCCCTGCCTGATTCAGCCGCGCTGCCAGTTCCTTCACGGCGTCCTCCCGGCCGTAGTCATAACGGTACATGCCGGTAATGACCACCTTGTCCGTCCCCAGCTTTTCCGCTTCGGCTGCAATGGCATCCGGTTCCTTTTCCAGGCTTCCCAGATCGGTATGGAGGCTGATGACCTTCAGCCCTGCCTCCTTCACCAGCCCCGGCCAGTCCAGCTTCCCGCCTTTCCCGGTCGGCATGCCGGCGGCCCTTGTCAGCATGCGCACCAGAAAGGAGCTCTCATGAATCATGAACCGGTTCAGTTCAATGCCGTCATATCCGGCAGTGCGGATCGCCGTAAGGGTTTCCCTGGCGCTCTGTTCCCTGCCCGTCAATGTTCCGAGCATGATCTGCTGTACACCCTTAATCATTCTGCTTCCTTTCTGATTCCCTGCAGCACGCGGTTCAGCTGACGGATGCTTTCCTCGTCCGCTCCTCCCTGTTTGAGGAGGCTGATCAGCGTCATGCGGCCCATCATCCGCTGCAGTGCAGGATTGTCCTTCACGGACTGCGCCACGTCTCCCCGGGATGCGCTGGCTTTTTCCATCATGGCGTTGACCACCGCACCTGCCTTCGGATGGGCACGGAGCTCCGCCAGGGTATCCTGAACGGAGAAGCATCCGGGATCCACATCGCCGTCAAACCAGTTGGATACCGCAGAACGCCGGATAAAAATGTAATCGGGATCCGGCTCTGCCACCCGGCAGATCGTCATTTCATCCTCGGCATCCCCGGAGACTGCCTTTATCACATGGGTTCCCGTCAGGGGAATCCGGAAGGTGAACACCGTCCGTCCGGTCCGGGTGGCCGTTTCCCTTCCGTCCACCAGCAGGGTTACCTGCTCCTGGTTGCTGTATACCTTTACCTCGGTTTCCGCCTCCGCACGGTTCTTATACCGCTTCCCGCACAGGTGCACGAACGGCGTTTCCCGGTTCCAGGCTGCCTTGTACAGATAGAAGGCATCCTTCCGGGTTCTGCGGTCGATGGTCACCAGACCTTTCTGGTTTTCGCCGTGCTTTCCGCCTTCATCTCTTCCGTCTGCCGCAAAGTCAAACATATTCCAGACATGGGTCGCCCACAGCCAGGGGCGCGCTTCAATCATCTTCAGCATGTGCTCGTGATACAGCGCCTGGTACTCTTCCGTATAGTCCCCCTTCTCCGGGGTGCTGCTGTGGAAGGCAGGATTGGCGTCTGCGCCGTATTCGGAAAAGCCGATGACCCGGTCCGGATACTTTCTGTGATATTCATCAAAGAATTCATCCGTCTGCTCCATTTCACCCAGGTACCAGCCGAAGTAAAGGTTATAGCTGTTGATATCGGGTATCGTAAGGATGGGGCTGTCGGTTTCCAGCATGAACACGTCTGCCATCACCGTCCTGCGGGTGGAGTCCATGCGGTGGCACAGCTCCTGGAGTGCCCGGTGGTTCTCCAGCAGTTCCTCATTGACGGCGCTGGCGGCAGTGATTTCGTTGGACAGTCCCCAGACCGCAATGGACGGATGATTGTAGCACTGGGTAATCAGCTCCCGCATCTGGCTGAGGGTGTTTTCCCTTCCGCCGGACATATGCATGGTAATGTAGGGAATCTCCGCCCAGACGACAATGCCGTTCTCATCGCAGAGATCATAAAACTCCTGTGCATGCTGGTAATGGGCAAGCCGGACCGTGTTTGCACCGATCTCCCGGATCATTGCCATATCTTCCCGGTGGTCCTCCAGGGACAGGGCATTTCCCTTTCCCTTGCGGTCCTGATGGCGGCTTACGCCCCGCAGCGGGTATTCCCTGCCGTTCAGCAGGAACCCTTTCCGGGGATCCATTTCGAAAACCCGGCAGCCGAACCGGGTGCTTACCGCATCCCCGCTGTCCAGTTCCGCCTCTGCCGTATACAGGTACGGGTCCCGGATGCCGTCCCAGAGGCGGACCTCCGGAATCTCAAAGGTAGTGACCGCATGACCGTTGTCGGCTTCCACCGTTCTGGTCTGTCCCGCCACTTTCATCATCACCCTTGCAGCATTCTGCCAGGTTTCCACCGTGACCGCAGCTTTTCCCTCCGGAAGATTTACCACGGGTGTCACCTTGATGCCCGGAGTGCCGTCCCGCAGAACTTCAAAATGCTCCCGTGGCAGGGAAAGAAGGCGTACTTCCCGGTACAGGCCACCGTAGAAGGTGAAATCCGCCTTCTGCGGATACACCCTGGTACTGTCCGAATTGTCAACGGAGATTTCCAACAGGTTCTCCGGCTGCAGTTTTCCGGTCAGTTCCACGCGGAAGGTGGAATAGCCGCCTTCATGCCCTGCCAGGCATTCGCCGTTCAGATAGACTTGCGTCGTATGCCCGGAACCGTTTATCTCCAGGAAAAGCGTCTCCCCTGCCGTTTCCTCCGGCGTCAGTTTTCTGCGGTACCAGCAGGTCCCCCGGTAGTAATCGTTGCCTCCGTCCTGCCCGTCTTCTGCATTCCAGGTATGCGGCAGTACTACCTCCTGAACTGCATTCTCCCTGTCCCGTCCAAACTGCCATCCTTCCTTCAGAACCATCGTCTTGCGCATGGGGAATTCCTCCTTCTTGACACTTTTTTGAAATATGGGAAATACTCTATAAGCCTATTGTACAGGGATTTTTCCGTATTTGTATAGACAATTTTCTAATATAAATTATAAAAATCTAAGATGATGCCCCTTCCGGGTTCCCTTTGGTTTTCCTGCAACATATGGTATAATTCTTTCATTCCTTTCCTGAAAGGGGGCAGACTATGGATTATGATCTTTCCCGCTTCCGGAATGCCCAGGAGCATTCCTACGCGGCAGCACTTTCGGAGATTCAGTCCGGGCGCAAGAAAAGCCACTGGATGTGGTTCATTTTTCCCCAGCTGCGAGGTCTGGGGCACAGCTACATGGCCTTCCATTACGGCATTGCGGATCTTGATGAAGCAGAAGCATATCTGGCGGATCCCGTTCTTGGCGGCCGGCTTCTGGAAATCAGCCGGGCGCTCCTTTCTCTTCCCGAACATAATGCCACGGCGGTGATGGGCTCTCCGGATGACCTGAAGCTCCGGTCGTCCATGACCCTGTTCGCCTGTGTCCCGGATGCCCCTCCCGTTTTCAGCGATGTCCTCCAGGCCTACTTCGGGGGAAATTCTGATGAAAGAACACTGGATATGCTGGGAAGGCGTCCAGGAATGGCGTCGGTATAAAAGCATCCGGAAGCTGCATCTGACAATCCTTCCAAGCGAGATATCTGTTCTGCTCCATAGTCATGCTCTCTGCTTCTCAAAGCTCACCGCATGACCCATAAAGCAAACAGAGAAGATTGTTTCAAAGCACAGCTGTCGGAAACGATATTTTTTCAGAAGGAAATAGCACATATGATTGGATATGAAGATTATTTATCCGCGCATCCACAGGTAGCCAGATCTCGCGCGGAAAAAATGCTGGCTCAGCAGGAATGTCTGTTTTTGAAAAAAAGAGGTTATAATCTGGCACTGCTTCCCGAAAACGGTTCTTCTAGTAATCTGGTGTCAGTTTATCTTGACGATCTGACCTGTGGATGCAATGTTTTCAGAACAAAGAAAGCATGTCCTCACATCGCTGCCGCATTAGGGTTTATAGAAAAGAATGACGGAAAAATTCCCTATACCGATCCGGTTTCTCACGTATATGCCTCTCTTGAAAATCTGAAAAGTACAACTCCCGGCTCTTTCTTTTTCCATTCTGCATCTGAGCATTTTCGGAAGGTAGTATTACCCTATTTGGACCTGCTTCCTGACGCAGAAAAACAACAGGTTCTGCTTCAATTAGCTTATTGTCTTCAGATGCCGGAATCTCCTTTGACCGAGAGTGTTTTCTTGGATTGTTATTATGAATTGACGAAAGACGGTAAAAAATCCGGACACATCGCTGCTTCGCTTTTCCAAAACAGGAAAAGCTGTTATCTTGCGGTTGCTGTTTTGATGTCCAAAGCGTATTCATGTCCCTTTACTGAAAAAGAAAAAAAGATGGTCCTGCAGGAAGCTGCTTCAGATGATAAACTTGCTGCGCAGCTTCTTCCTGTTCTTGCCTACAGCTATTCCTCCTTTTTTACAAGAGAACAGTTTCTTTCCTATTTCAAAAAACAGGATTCAAAGAATCTTCCCGGGTTAATTGAGGAGGCCCTTTTGGAAAGACTGCTGAAAGAAGATCCTCCTCTATTTGACGAATTTTTTTCGATTTACAACCGTTCATCTTACTCTCGGCTTTTCTCTATGGAACTTGATGATGTTGAAAAATTGATTCAGGCTGGATATGCAGACCGGATGACAGGCATTTTTAAGAATCTGGTTCTTCAGATTCGAAATATTGATGACTATTTCCAGCTTATCCGGATTATCCCCCATGAACAATTCCTCTCCGCCTGGAAAGAAGCAAAAAATGAGAACCGTTATTATTACCGCGTTTCCAGTGAAGTGGAAGCGGAAATTGATTTTCTGGAAGATCCTTCTCCAGACCCGGATGATTATTATCTGGAAGATTTCAGTTGCAATGTGCTGGAAGTAATCCAGCGCTCCCGTCCTGAATATCGCAAAAGTGTTAACGATGCTGCAAGAAAGATTTACCGTAAAGCACTAAAACAGGGAGATCATGACATGGCAAAAAAAGCATTGCGGCTTCTTGTTCTGGGTGAAGACCTCATTGCAGTCAAATATGTATCAGAATGGGATAGCAAGAATATGGAAGATACTCTGGTGTATATTGCATCTGTTGGCATAAAGTTTAACTGTCTGCAGAAGCTGGCACCGGAACTGACAAAGTTGGAGGTGCATCATGCTTCTCGACAGGATCAATGAAGAAACCATTTCTGAATACACTAAGAAATATAGGAACCAAGGGACATTTCAGCCGGAAAAATATGATGTGTTTTTTCAGTACAACATCGCTGAGGGTACCATGACATACCTTGGTGTATTGAAAAACCTGTTCGATGATTCCCTTCCAACAGGATATTGTTTCACAATCGGAGCGGATCTCCATATCCGGTATGGCAATGATTTTCCCTGGTTTCCTCTGCTTGTTTTTCTTCGTCAATACGAAATGAATCTTTCTGAAGCAGAGCAAAAGGAGCTTTATGGGGAAGCATATTATACGCTTGGTTCAGTCGCAGGTTTATCCACAAAAGAATTAGCGGAACGGGAAAAAATACGTCGCTCTTTTCTCTCTTTTCTGAGCCATCTGGATCAGAAAGGGCTGCTAAATGCCGAAGGTTTACAGGAAAAAGGTCTTACAATCCAATTGGAACTGATGAACATGGAAGAGCAGTCCAGTTTTCTTTCCTTTCGCATGAAATTAGGCAAGGTAGATGGGAAAAAGTACTATATCCCGGATTCCAAGAAATTCTGTCATGCTTTAAAAACAGGCGGTGAACTGACCATCCGGCCGCAATTCTCTGTTCATCTGTCCCCGGATTCCTTTGAAGAAATGTGGCAGCCGGTAATGAAGCATTTTCTGGAATATGTGTCATCCTCGAGTAAAGCGGGGCAATCTCAGTACTTTATCGTTTCCAGAGACCATATACCTGGCTTTTTCTCCCTCTTTCCGAAAGAGTCTAATGAAAATATTCTGTTTTCCGTTCTTGGTGCCTGGACCATGACAGAAGTGACGGAACCTGCTTCCATCCACCTGGATGCCTCCGGCGCTCTGATAATGAATCCAAAGCTCTCCGAAGAAAAAAAACAGGTAAAATATTACATTTCAGAAAAAAAGATGGTCACATTTTATCCGGAGCGTCGTGCAATTATGCTTTATCATTTTGATACTCCGGTCAACGCTGAGCTTTTCGGCTATTTCACGGCATTCACCCCGAAAGAAATCGGATACGTATCAGACCTCCTTGTTAAGAATATCCTCCCTGTTTCTTCCGGAATCCTTCAAAAATCGAAGGGAAATGAATTCCAGATCACGCTACACATCTCTCTAGAAGATAAGGCTCTGTTGTTTCAGACAGAATACTGGGCAGGCGGAAAGCAGAGGGAACTTTCCTTCTTTGAAGGAAAAGCCATCGAACAGGCACTAATTCAGTCTTATATCTCTGCTTTGCATTCACTTCACGGCACTGCAGCGGGAAAAATAGAAAATGAAAATGATATTCTGTTTTTTCTGCAAAGTGACCTTGAACCTCTCCGCCAACTGGCAACGGTTTACCTGGATGAACGGCTGAAACGACTGTCAATCCGTCCGTCGCCTTCTGTCCAGATACATGCCACCAGGGTCAAAGGATGGCTGAATCTTTCTTTCCACAGTGCGGAGTATACGGAAAGAGAACTGGAAGAAATCTATAATGCTTATCGAAAAAAGAAAAACTATTTCCTTCTGAAAGACAGCTTGATCCTGTTGGAGCCGAAAAAAATGGCGCCTCTGGAGGAACTCATAGAGGAAGTTGCAGGTAAGAAAAAGCTCTCAGATGTAGTTCTTCCTTTTTACCACGTCATGCAGCTGGAAGGATTTCGTAAAGCAGGTGCTGATATCAGCCTGGACCAATATGTCACAGATGCCATTACCGAGGTTACAGATTATAAGAGCGAGCCGATTACGCTTGACAATAAGCTGGAAAACTCGCTGCGTTCTTATCAGGCCGACGGTGTCAGATGGCTCAGAAGACTTTCCAAATATGGTTTTT
Organism: uncultured Clostridia bacterium; assembly: GCA_947167215.1. GTDB lineage: Bacteria > Bacillota > Clostridia > Christensenellales > Aristaeellaceae > Ventricola. Next base: position 13,526 of record CAMVHE010000045.1, on the reverse strand, counting down.
CCGGAATCCTTGCGGACGACATGGGACTTGGAAAAACATTGGAAGTTCTCGCGTTTCTCTCTTCATCCGGTTTCAGCAAACCGGTATTGATCGTCTGTCCAAAGTCGCTTGTCTACAACTGGAAAAATGAAATACAAAAATGGCTCGGGGATGTTCCTGCCGTCATTGTCGCCGGAGCAAAAAATGCACGTCTTGAAATGATACTGAATATCCCGGTTGATAAAAGGATATTTTATATCACGGGATACGACTCATTGCGTGCAGATATAGATCTATACGAAGAAAAGTCCTTCTCGCTGGTGCTGGCAGATGAAGCACAGAATGTAAAGAATGCATCCACCCAAAAAGCAAAGGCTATTCGTAAAATCAACAGTGATATGCGTCTGGCACTGACAGGCACGCCCGTTGAAAACTCACTGGAAGATCTTTGGTCTATCTTTGATTTTCTGATGCCCGGTTATCTGGGAACCGAGTCAGGTTTCCGGAAAAAATATGAATCAGATATCAATGTGGAAGAAAATCAGGCAATTCTTGCAAGAAAAGTAGCACCTTTTCTGCTCCGACGTACCAAAGAAGAAGTTCTTGACAATTTGCCCAGTAAGGAGGTCATTCTGGTTACTGTATCCATGGCAGACGAACAGCGGCGCATTTATGAAGCATATCTTCATAAAGCACGTGAAATTGCCAGAAAAGAAAAAGGTGTTTCTGTTCTGTCCGCACTGACAAGGCTCCGCCAGATCTGCGTAGACCCGTCTGTTTTTCTTGAAGATTATTCGGAGATGTCGTCTAAGCTTTCTGTCGCGCTTGAGCAGGTTATTGTTGCCATCTCAGGAGGACATCGCGTTCTGGTGTTCTCATCCTTTACCCGGGTCTTGGAACATTTCCGGTATTATCTTGAAGATCGGGATATTCGGTCTTATTATATCAACGGAGAAACTCCCGGAGCTCTGCGTGTTGAAATGTCGGAGAAATTCAATAGTGAAGACCGGGTGAAAGTCATGCTGATCTCCATTAAGGCAGGAGGAACAGGTCTCAATCTGATCGGTGCAGATACGGTCATTCATCTTGATCCCTGGTGGAATTTTGCAGTGGAGGAACAGGCAACAGACCGTGCATATCGAATCGGACAGACTAAACCTGTCACCGTCTACAAGCTGGTTACCCATGATTCCATTGAAGAAAAAGTTATTTCTTTGCAGGAGAAAAAGCGTCAGACAAGCGACTATGTAGTTCAGAGAAGTATAAACGGTATTGACTCTTTTTCTCAGGAAGACATACGCTATATTCTCGAATAAACTCTCCCCATTTATTCTTACCCCATTTTCAGAGGAGAAGGAGGCATTCGATGCAATACCGAAAAGACCGGCTGGGGCAGGATTTATCCATTCTGGGCTTCGGCTGCATGCGGTTTACCAAAAAAGGAAACAGCATTGATCTGGACAAGGCAGAATCCGAGATTCTGGCCGCCTATCGCACCGGAATCAACTATTATGACACTGCCTATCTCTATCCCGGCAGCGAGCAGGCTCTGGGCACCATCCTCCAGCGCAACGGCATCCGGGAGAAGGTCTATATTGCCACCAAGCTCCCCCAGTTCATGGTCAACAGCAGCGAATCCATTGAACGTTTTTTCCAGGAAGAACTGAAACGGCTTCAAACCGACTACGTGGATTTCTACCTGATACATCATCTGACAGACAAGGCCCAGTGGGACAAGCTGGTATCCCTGGGAATCATCGAGTGGATTGAAAAGAAGAAGGCTTCCGGAATAATCCGGCAGATTGGTTTCTCCTTTCACGGCAACACGGAGCGCTTTCTTGAAATCCTCCGCTCCTACGACTGGGACTTCTGCCAGATTCAATACAACTACATGGATGAAGTCTCCCAAGCAGGTGCAGAGGGTCTTCATGCAGCCGCCGAACGGGGAATCCCCGTAATGATCATGGAACCGCTGCGCGGCGGAAAACTGGTGGGCCTTCTTCCTGATTCTGCAAAAAAGCTCATCGCCGCCCATCCCCGGTGCTGGACACCGGCGGAATGGAGCTTCCGCTGGCTCTACAACCAGCCGGAGGTCACCGTTGTCCTCTCCGGCATGAATTCGCTCGAAATGGTCTCGGAAAACGTAAATACCGCCTCCTCTGCCGAGGTCAACTCCTTTACACAGGAAGATTTTGATTTTCTCGCCACCCTGCGCAGGCAGATACTGGCATCGGAGAAGGTACCGTGCACCGGCTGCCGCTACTGTATGCCCTGTCCGAAGGGCGTGGATATTCCGGGAATCTTCCGTACGTACAATACCATGTATACCGAATCCAGTTGGGAAGGGCGCTTCCAGTTTGCGCAGACGGTGGGACTCACCCGGAATCCTGCGTTTGCCACCCAGTGCGTGGGCTGCGGGAAATGCGAAAGCCACTGCCCGCAGATGATCCCCATCCGGGAAAAGCTGAAAGAAGCAGACCGCGCTCTGCGGCCGCTTCCCATAAAAGTCGGTCTCAACGTTGTCCGCCGGTTCATGTTCCGGGGAACGCATTGACAGGGGATTCCGGCCTGCACTTTCTGCAGCCGCTCCGGGCTTGCCGCCCTGTTGTTTCTGGTTTTTTCCTTCATACCAAAAAAAGAGCATGGCCTCATGCTCTTTTTTGATTGCTATTTTCCGTCGGTCCCGGGGATTTTCTTCCCCTCCACAGGCTTCGGCATATTCCTGCCTCATTCCGGGCGCTGTCCTGCCCGGAGATCAAAGCAGGATCTCTTCCTCAAAAGCCTCCCACGGGATCCGCACCCCGGCTCCGCGACGGATGATGTCATCAATATGCAACAGCAGGGGAAAGTCCGAAGCGGAAAGGCTGCCTGCCGAAATCCGGTCCCGAACCGCGCTTGCTGCCCTTCCCGCGATGACCAGCGATTCCAGCGTCACCCCCTGCAGCGATGCAACCGCCTCCTCAAAGGGGATGCCCCTTCCCAGCAGGATGCCGATTTTCCGTGTCCTGCCGCCGTATACGGTCACATACAGGTCCCCTGCACCGAATACGATGTTGTCCTCCGACACCCCTGCCGCGGAAAGCAGCCTGCGCATTTCCTTCACGCCCTGCATGAACAGTGCTGCCTGGCTGTTATAGTGGAGGACGCCTTCTTTTCCTTCCCTTGCCTCCGCCATGCCGATTGCCAGGGCGACTCCCAGGGCATAGGCATTTTTCAGGGCAACGGCGGTCTCCAGCCCCATGACATCCTGTGTCAGGGTAATGTGATAATACGAAGTTCTCATGCATTCCCGGAAAAAGCGGAGCTGCTGCATGTCCTTCCCGCAGAAGGCAACCATGCTGGGGTCCCGGTCCGCCAGTTCATAGGCTGTGCACGGGCCGCCGATGGCATTGAGATTCAGCTGTCTGTCCGGGAATCTTTCCCGGTAGTAATCCAGATAGTTTTCAAGCCTTCCCTCTCCCTGATAGACCAGTCCTTTGGTAACGGACAGGACCGGCATTGACTCCGGGAGCCTCGGCAGCACCTCTTCCGCAAACCAGTCCACGCCGAAGCTGGAAACGCCGGAAATGACAAAATCCGCCTGTGAAACCGCCTCTGCCATTTCCTCAAAAAAACAGTATCTGCATCCCTCCGGAAGAAAACGCTTCAGGTGAAGATGGAAGCGGTCCTCCCGCAGCCGGAGGATGATTTCCCTGTCCAGCGGGGTCCCCACCAGAAAGACTTCATGGCCGTTATCCCGCAGGGGGAAGCTCAGGGCACTGCCCATCTGTCCTGCGCCGATAATTGCAACCCTGCTCATGGCTTCTCCTCCGTCTCTTTCAGTGCATCACAGAATTTCCGTATTTCCGGCAGCCAGGCTTCCATCTGTCCGTCCTTCGGGTCCACCAGGACAAGCTTCTCCGCCAGTTTTTCCCCGCGGAGGCACTCTTCCAGCTTTCTGAAAGCCTTTTCCGCGCCGGCCCCGCTCTGGCAGGCAAAGGCGGCAATCTTCCGGTTTTCAAGCGAAGGGTACTGGTCGCGGATGAACGTCCGCAGCGGCGGGGTCACATTGCCCGCCCATACCGGAAATCCAAAGACCACCAGGTCTGCTTCCGCCGGATTGGCCGTATAGGGAACAAGCTCCGGGGTTTCCGCCATCACTGCACTTTTTCCGCCCCAGAAGAAGCGGCTGAATCCCTTTTCCGGGTAAGCCGTGGCCGGAACGAGCCTCAGCAGATCCGCGTCCAGTTCTCTCGCGATCTTCCGGGCTGCATAATCCGTATGTCCGCTCTGGGAATAATAGACAATCAGCGTTTTCATTTTCTTTTCTCTCCTCTGCATCCCCTGCACTGTTCACAGGAACCGCACCCGCATCCCGGGTGCTTCCTGTTTCGGTAAAACGCGATCAGAAGGACTGCCGCGATCAGCAGCAGAATAATCCCATCCGCCAGTCCCATTTTTCCTCCTATACCAGTCCTGCCAAGATTCCCACTGCCTGCACAGCGTAGGCAAGAACCCAGGCGAGCACACACTGCCATACGACAACCGCAATCGCCCAGCCTCTGCCCAGTTCCCGCTTGATGGCCGCAACTGCCGCCACGCAGGGGGTGTAAAGCAGGCTGAAAACCAGCATGCTGACAGCATTCAGGGTGCTGAGGGAAGCAGCCACCCCTCCGGGTGCAGCAAAGAGCATTTCCATGACGGAAACGACGCTTTCCTTCGCCATGAAGCCGGAGATCAGAGAAGTGACGATTCTCCAGTCCCCCAGGCCGATCGGCCGCATGATCGGAACCAGTATGCCCGAAACTGCCGCCAGCATGCTGGCATGCGGATCGTCCACCAGGTTAAAGCGGAAATCAAAGGTCTGCAGGAACCATACCACAATCGTGGCAATCAGAATCACCGAGAAAGCACGCTGCAGAAAATCCTTGGACTTTTCCCAGAGCAGCTGTACGACGTTTCTGGGGCTCGGGAACCGGTAGTTCGGCAGCTCCATGACAAAGGGAACGGCTTCGCCTTTAAACAGCGTATTCTTGAACAGGAACGCCATGAGTATTCCGCATATGATGCCGAACACGTAGATGAGCGTAATGACCCACCAGCTCTGTTTCGGGAAAAAGGCGCTGACAAAGAAACCGTAAATCGGCAGCTTTGCCGTACAGGACATAAAAGGCGTCAGCAGGATGGTCATCTTCCGGTCCCGCTCCGAAGGCAGCGTTCTCGTGGACATGACCGCTGGAACGGTACAGCCGAAACCGATCAGCAGGGATACCATGCTTCTTCCGGAAAGGCCGATATGGCGCAGCAGCTTGTCCATGACAAAAGCAACCCGGGCAATATAGCCGCTGTCCTCCAGCAGGGACAGGAAGAAAAACAGTGTAACAATAATCGGAAGGAAGCTGACCACCGTTCCGACACTTTCGAATATTCCGCTCAGTACCAGGCTCTGGATCGCCGCATTGACGCCAGCCCGCTGCATGCCCCTTTCTGCCAGGTTTCCAAGGGCTTCGATCCCCATCGCAAGAAGATCCTGCAGGAAAGGACCAATCAGGAAGAATGTCAGGAAGAAAACCAGGGCCATGATCCCGACAAACACGGGAATCGCCGTATATTTTCCGGTCAGAACCCGGTCGATCTTCTGGCTGCGGATATGCTCCCGGCTTTCATGCGGATGGATGACGCATTCCTCACAGACTTTCCGGATAAAGTCGAAACGCATATCTGCAATTGCCGCATTGCGGTCGAGTCCTCTCTCCTTTTCCATCTGCAGCACAATGTGCTCGAGCGTTTCCTTTTCATTGCCGTCCAGCTGGAGCTTCTCAAGAATTCCGGAATCCCCCTCAATCAGCTTGCTGGCTGCAAAACGGACGGGAATGCCGGAGGATACGGCATGGTCTTCGATCAGGTGGCTGACTGCATGCAGGGCACGATGGACGGCGCCCCCGTGGTCCGCTGCACTGCAGAAATCCTGCCGTTCCGGTTTTTCCTGGTATTTTGCAATATGGATGGCATGGGCAATCAGCTCATCCACGCCCTGATTCTTGGCTGCAGAAATGGGGACCACAGGAACTCCGAGGAGTGCCTCCATGGCATTCACGTCCACGGTACCGCCGTTTCCGGTGAGCTCATCCATCATGTTCAGTGCCACCACCATCGGCCGGTCCATTTCCAGCAGCTGCATGGTTAACACAAGATTGCGTTCAATGTTCGTCGCATCCACAATGTTGATGATGGCCCTGGGGTTTTCTTCCAGGACAAAGTTCCGGGAAACCAGTTCCTCGCTGGAATACGGGGACATGGAATAGATTCCCGGCAGATCTGTAATGCGCGTATCCGCATGCCCGCGGATCACGCCATCCTTCCGGTCCACCGTCACGCCGGGGAAATTGCCCACGTGCTGATTGGCACCGGTCAGCTGGTTAAAGAGGGTCGTTTTGCCGCTGTTCTGGTTTCCGACCAGTGCAAAAGTCAGTACGGTCCCGCTGGGCAGTGGGTTTCCGGTTCCTTTGGGATGAAATATTCCTTCCTCTCCAAGGCCCGGATGTGCTTTCTTCCTGCCCGGGAGAGCATTGCCCGCCAACTTTTCCTTCTTTTCAACAGGGGTAACGGAAATCTGCGCCGCGTCATCCACTCTCAATGTCAGCTCATAGCCATGAATGCGCAGTTCCATGGGGTCGCCCATGGGCGCAAGCTTTATCACCGTTACCTCTGCCCCGGGGATAACCCCCATATCGAGAAAATGCTGCCGCAGCGCGCCGCTTCCGCCCACAGTCTGAATGCACGCGGACTCCCCCGGCTTCAATTCACTTAAGTTCAATTTTCTGTCCTGTCCTTTCTTTTGTTTCCGGAATATCATTCACACCAGAAAATACGGTAGTCGTAAGCCTTCAGGAGATGCATGTCTCCCCTGCCCGACAGTTCCTTCCACTGGGAAAAATCTCCCTTTTCCTGCAGCCGGATGGTCACATCTGTCTTGTCTTCTTTGGAGGTATTGGCACAGAATACCAGAAGGAAGGAATGTCCGCCAAGCGATTCATACCGGTAGTAGCTGATCTTTACCTTATCATCCGAAGCCTCTGCTCCATTGTTCCAGTAAGGGTGGAACGTGGACTGCTCTACCGGAAAGCGGTCCATGATCTGCCAGATCTTCGCCATCTGCTCCAGCGGACCTTCGATGTCGTTCGGTCTTGGAAGAATGCCATGTACCAGCGCAATGGCAATGGCGTTTTCGAAATTCCAGACCGGCCGGTGCTCATACGCAATAAACTCTACCGGAACCCCCATGTTTCTTCCGGTATACTCCGCCCGGAAATACGGAAGCGGAACGTCCCGGAAGTTTCCCTTGACATAGTCTGTCTGGAGATTTTCCCCATACCAGCTCAGGTCAATGTACGGGAGCGCGGTGAAGTTCTGGTACCCATAGGCATGGACATTGATGATCCCGCCCCTGCTGTGAACCACCTGATACAGCTTCTGAAACATTCTGCGGATAGGCTGTATCGGATAGGTCCCATGGAGGGTTCCATCCGCATCCCGGTAGCCGCAGCCGTGCAGCTCGTTTGCACAGCAGAGCGGCCGGGAGGTGCCGTCCAGGTATATCCCGTCAATGTGGCAGGTATCCATGATCTCCGCGATCCCCTTAAGGAACCTTTCCTGCCACTGCGTATTATAGCACACCACGTAATCCCGCTGGAACGGTACCCGGTACCAGCCTCCGGTCTGTTTCCCGTCTTCCGTCTGCACGCGGACCATCTGCTGGTTTTTGCTGAATACCGGCGCCAGAGAGGAAATTTCATAGCCGAAGTACGTGAGCACGCGGATTCCCCGGCGGTGACATTCCGAAACAATAAAGGAAAGCTGGTTCCGGGTAAACTCGGATAATTCAAACCAGTTCTGTGACTTATTCCACTTTTCGTGGAGGATCAGGGTATCCACGCCCATCCTTTTCAGGCGATCAAAACGGTTTTCCCGGGACAGGAATTCCCCGTAATTGCCCGGAATCTTCACAAAGCAGTCCAGGTGGAGCCCATGGATGGGATAAGGATTTCTGGGAAAGGGCTTCACCGGCGTCATCTGCAGTCCGAAAGAAAAAGTCAGGGGAGCATAGGCGTCGCTTCCCTCCGCCGGATCCTCCTGCCACGTTTTCGGATGGCTGTCCAGGAGACGGACCCTGAGCACCGTTTCTTCCCCGAAATGACAGATTTCCAGGGTCCTTTCCGGATCTGCCGGCTGCCAGTTTTCGGCAGACTCCGCAAAAAAGCCCAGTCCCCGGTCCTCGTTGCCAAGCCACAGCAGCGCCTTGAAGGGGAGTGACACATCTTCCACCGGCACTTCCCCGCTGCAGGAGGTTGCCGTTACCGGCAGCTTCTCCCCGTTTTTCAGCCGGATCGTGCTTTCCGGAAACATGCTGAAAAGAGAAACCATTTCCTTCCTTATAGGAATTTCCAGCCAGAGCCGGTCCAGCTGATACCGAATCCTTTCGGATTCCGCGATTCCGAAGACCTGTGCCACCGTTTTTCCGCGCGGCATCACCTTGAGATCAATCTGGATGTTGCCGTCATATTCTGCCGTCACACAGGTATCCACGATAAATCGCGGGCTTGCCATGGCGCCGCATAACACCGCCCGTTCCGCCGAGCGGCACTGGAGAAAGCTTTCGCTCTCGTTTTCCGGGTAACGGGTATCCCAGACAATCGGCCGGCCATCTTCCACACCGCAGACCCGGACTGCCCCGGCCAGCAGTTCTGTCTGTTCCGACCGCATGGAAACCGGCAGCGCGTCCGCTCCGAAGCACATTTCGCCTGAAAGAACACGGACACGGTGCATAAGCCCATCTTTTTCCACTTCCAGTGGGATAAACGGCCTCATCATCCGATTTTCCTCCTTCATTCCCGTTTCTGTAATCCTTCTATTTTGCAGCACTGTTTCTGCAGCACTGCTTCCTGCTGTCCTATTATACTCACTGGAAAAGCAGGAATCAATCACTGTGTGATGCCCCTGCCTCCGTGCTTCTCCCGTCCGGGGAAAGGCCCTGCGGAACAACATATTCCATTATAACTTTTACGGCACGGCTTTTTCCCGTATTAGTCCTTTTTGGCAGGCCTGGTGATGCCCGTTTCCGCTCCTCTCCCTTGCCTCGTACCTGTACATGTGCTATAATCCACTTGCCGGATTTTTCTATCTGCCAACTATCAAAGGAGGAAAAACATGAAAAAGATTCTGGGACTGCTGTTGGTTCTGGCACTGCTCCTCAGTTGTGCCATTGCCGAGGAAGCTGCTGCTCCTGCGCTTGAAAAGGACCTTATCATCCTTTTCACCAGCGACGTCCACTGCGGTATTGATCAGGGCTGGGGCTACGCCGGTCTGTATGCCGTCAAGGAAGCACTGGCAAAAGACCATCATGTGCTGCTCGTCGATGACGGCGATGCAATCCAGGGCGAACCCATCGGCACCATGACAAAAGGTGAAGCAATCATCGACATCATGAATGCTGTCGGCTATGACATTGCCATCCCCGGCAACCATGAATTCGATTATGGCATGGACCGTTTCCTTGAGCTTACGGAAAGGGCCAACTTCCCTTATATCAGCTGCAACTTCAACAAGGAAGGCGAACTGGTCTTCCCGGCTTACGTCATCAAGGAATTTGATGGTGTAAAAATCGGATTTATCGGCATCACCACCCCCATGACACTCCGGAGCTCCACTCCCCGTTACTTCATGGATGAAAACGGCAATTTCATTTACGGGTTCCTGCAGAGTGAATCCGGTGAGGAAGTCTATGACGCTGTGCAGAAGGCTGTCGACGCTGTCCGTGCAGAAGGAGCTAACTACGTCATCGCCATGGGCCACCTCGGTGATGAAGCGGAATGCGCTCCCTGGATGTACAGCGATGTCATTGCAAACACCACCGGCATTGATGCCCTGCTTGACGGACACAGCCATGATACCGAGCAGGTTGTCATGAAGAACAAGGACGGCAATGACGTTGTCCGTTCTGCCTGCGGAACAAAGCTGGCCCATATTGGTGCACTGACCATTTCCAAGGACGGAAAGATTTCCTCCGAACTCTACACCTGGAATTCTTCCATTGCAGCACCTAAACTGCTGGGCCTCGAAAATCCCGGCAGCGAGGCTGTTGCTTCCGCTTCCGGCGTGCTGAATGAACGCCTCCAGGAGGTCGTTGCTCACACTGCCGTTGACCTTATCATCTATGATCCTACTGCCGTAGATTCCGCCGGCAAGCCTGTCCGTATCATCCGCAGGGCAGAAACCAACCTCGGCGACCTGTGCGCAGACGCTTATCTCGACCAGTCCGGTGAAGCAGACATTGCCTTCGTCAATGGCGGCGGCATCCGCATCTCCATGAATGCCGGAGACCTTACCCTCAACGATATCCTGAAAGTCCATCCCTTCGGCAACAGCCTAACGGTTATCGAGATCACCGGCCAGCAGGTACTGGATGCCCTCGAATGGTCCGTCCATTCCCTGCCCGGTGAATTCGGCGGCTTTGATCAGGTTGCCGGACTCACCTTCGAGTATGACGCCACCATCCCCACCCCCTGTGTTGAGGATGAAAGCAAGATGTTCGATCATGTGGATGAAAGCATGACCCGCCGCGTCCGGAATGTTCTGGTTGCAGGCGAACCGCTTGATCCTGAAAAGACCTATAAGGTTGCCTCCCATGATTATCAGCTGCTGAATAACGGTGACGGATACACCATGTATGCGGGTGCTACCGTGCTTCAGCAGAGCGTGAAGCTTGATAACCAGGTACTCATTGACTACATCACCGAAACCCTCGGCGGTGTGGTTGCAGAAGGCTATGAGAATCCCTATGGACAGGGAAGAATCGTTTCTGTCGGACCGGAACAGTAATCCTTTGATACTTTATAAGGCGCAGGAAATCCTGCGCCTCTTTTATATCTATCTCTTAAATGGAACCTATTCCGTGCAATGCAGGGACAAAAACCGGAATGAAGAAACAAAGCCAAAGGAACAACAGCGCGGGCATGAGCATGATCTCATGCCCGCACCTTTTTTCAATGCAGGCAGGAATACTCCCTTCATGCTGCAGAAGCAGAAGGGGAAGACCAGGCAATCAGGCCGCGATACTGCTTCGGAAGGGAGGCAGATGCCGGTATCCGCATGTTCCGACAGCTTTCACCAAGCCGCAGAAGTGCATGCCGTCTCTCCGGCTGGCGCCGACGCGGGAAAAAATAGAGCAGCAGTGCCTTATAACCACTCGGCTTTTATACGCGAATCAAGTTCGTCTTCCTCAACAGCTTTCCGCCATAATACGAAAGCAGCAGCACGAAGAATCCGATCAGAATGTTGACCCAAATGTTTGAAACAAGCACCAGTACCGGGGACAACAGACCAATCACGAGCCACTGCACAATGTAGATTTGTGCGACATTTTTGCTCATGGTGAGCATAAAACCCGGAACGCGATTACGCGTTGCCCGCAGGATCAAGCTCGCGAGAACAAACTCAATCATGATGATCCCATAACCTGTAATCGCATAAATCAGGTGAAGCGCATAATACACTCCATCGCGTACGGTAACCACATCCACGATCATAGCATCCGGCATGCCGAGTACCCTCACCAGAATGGATGAAACGAGCAAGGCGATGGTACCGGACAACGCTGCAAAGATCTCGGTTTTTTTCTTGCCGTTTCTCTGGAAGTAAAAGGCCATGCCAAAGCCAAGCACAGTAACACGCCCCAGGAAACAAATGGGAAAAAAGAGTATTCATTGACCCGGATCAGAAGTCCCAGAATTGTATCCAGCCATTCGTTCCCGGTTGTGAAGGTTTCAAATCCTATGAGTGCATTCACGCAAAAGCTCAGACCCACAATCAGGATACTGGCCAGAATTCTTAGACGTTTTGGGGCCTCGAGTTTTTTCATCAAAGCAAAATACAGACAGGCAAGGGATGCGAAGAAATAGATATCCGTAGCCAGGATGGCCGGTAAAATTTCACCAAGTGGCCCAAAGCTGTCGGGTACAAGGAGTGCAAAGAGATACTCTTCAAACAGGTTAATGATGATACCAAGCAGAAACAAGGTCGCTGCTCTTTGCAGATAGCTCTTCACAGTTGCGCGCTTTGAAAACGCTGCGCCCCACCCCATGGCAAACATGAATACACCCGCACTGGGGATAGCACCCAAAACTCTATATAGAAAAGCGGCCGCGAACCTGTATGAGGAATCGTAGTCCACGTCAACTCCCATTTCATAGACATGCACAAGAACCATCCCAATGATGGCAATCGCTTTCATCAATTCGATTTCAAGAATGCGTCCCCTGTCGCATTGATTCTGCATTCTGCATTTGCAATTCCTCCTCAAATCCCGATTTTGCGATAGGCCGACAAAGCTGGAGTTTATCTTTCCGCTTCTATTATTGAGTAATGTGCCATGTCTACAATCCCCCGATTGTTTCGTCCACTTTGCCGTAATATTCCTTCAAATTTCATGCCTGCTTTTTGCATAACACGGCCGGAGTTAGGATTATTAACATCATGCCCGGCATATATACAGTTTGCACCAACCCGATCAAATAGAAACCCTATTATTTTCGCAGCAGCTTCAGCGGTATAACCATTTCCCCAATATTTTCTTCCTATTGCCCATCCAAGTTCCAATCTATCAATTTCGTCTATTACTTTAACAACAGAGATACTACCGATCAGTTCCTTTGTGTTTTTTAATTCGATACCCCACTGATAGCACGTTAAATTGGCATATCCAGCCATGCAATAATCCATAAATTCACGGGAAACATCTATACTTTTATGTGTTGGCCATGTCAAATACTTAGTAACCTCATCATCCGAGGCCCAATTATTGAATACAGATTCAGCATCGTCTACCGTAAAGCGCCTTAACACCAATCTGTCTGTTTCCAATTGTACAGTTCCAAGGTGTTTCATTTCATTTCTCCTTCACAAATACCGATTTACCGTGATCCATATAAACTGGAATTTGCCTATTAGTATTCAATGCTTCTGAGAACATTGTTGTCACCGTCTGCCACTACTTCAATCAAAGGATGATTGCTTCGCTGGCAGGAGAAGTATTGTCTTGCATATGAAAAGACAGAATCAATATCGTTCTGATCAATCGCTTCCAAGGCAAGATTATAAAACGATTGATCATATCGACGTATACGGCTTTCTTCAACCTCTACTTCTAACAGAACCACCTGTTCCTTTGTGAACAAACCATTGGAAATGCAATCGTCCTGTGCATAATCCAAAGCTTCCTGTTTGCTTTCGCAATAATAGACACAGTGCAGTCGTGAAGTATCTTCTGGAAACTCGGTTTCCCTAACATATTCAAAGATTCCTTCGACTGCATCCTTCTGATAGTTTTCATATTTTCTCAGGCCCAAAGCTCTTACTTCGCGGCTCATATACATTGTTGCAAAGAACACAGTAATAAATGTTTCTCTGGATTGTCGAAGTGCGAGAATATATGGCTCTGCAAATCTATAGTTATTTTTATAATCGTTCGTCAGATGCTCTGCGCCCTTATAGGAATCCACAGAATAATGGTA